>JAZDIG010000297.1:0-4378 GCA_043805105.1 Candidatus Glassiibacteriota bacterium
GTCCGGCATGCCGTCATCGACCCGGCTCGAAAGCCTCAGCGGTGAATTGAACCGGCATTCCCCCAGTGAGGAGACTGTCAAGTCTTTCTGTGTAAGCATTTTGGCACACTCCGGGCCCGCCGGAGATCGACCGCTGCCGGTGATCCCGGCGCCGGCCCGCTTACGGGACATGATTTTTTACGGGGACTCGCTCGGGCCTCCGCCATTACCCTAAATGGCAGGACGGTAACAGCTAAGATGAAGGCCGGTAAGGGTCTATATCTTAGCCTAACAGCGGTCGAAAGTCAAGTCAGATGCAGGCTGCGCTGAATTCGGGTCAGGGGAGTTTCTTGCGGGTGAGCAGTTTCAGCAGCTCGATCAGGTCGAAAATCTCCACCCGGCCGTTGCTGTTGAGGTCCATGGCTGCCAGTTCACGGCTGGAGGGCGTCGCCCGGCCGCTGATCACCCTGAGCAGGGCCAGCAGGTCGAAGATGTCGATCCGGCCGTCCAAGTCGCCATCCCCGGCCAGAACCGGACTGTAGCTGAAGACGAAAAGGCTGTCCGGCGCACCCGGCGGATCGGTAGCCAGGTTGCCCGCGCTGTCCAGCGCCGCCACGTAGTAGGAGATTTCCGTGCCCGCCTCGAGGCCCATCACCAGGGCGCTGAACCGGCTGCTGTCGGACTGGACCAGCGGGAGGGTATCGGCGGTCGCGCCGGAGCGCAGGAGCACGGCGAAGACGCGGTCGAGATTGGTGTCGGTGACTTTGGCCGAGATTTCTATCCCCTGGCTGTCCGCAGACTGGACCGCGGACGTGCCACTGATCCGCGGCCGGGTGGTGTCTCCCACCAGGAATGAATAGTAGCCGGCCGGGGACTCGGCCGGGGAAAAGCCCTGGTTGCCCTGTTCGTCTATTGCCCGAAGGAAATATTGCACCCGGGTGCCCTCGGAGCGTTTCGGCAGCAGACCCTGGAAAAAGCCGTTTAATCCGCCGCTGGAGGCTTTGACCGCAGACCAGGCGGCCAGGCCCTCGTCTCGCCAGAAAATACTGACTTCATCCACTGTGCCGCCGGAGTCGCTGGCAGTGCAAGGTACTTCGTAATTGCCGCGACTGGGATGCTGGTTGGCGATCGGCGTGAAAACCATGACAGGCGGTTTGGTATCCAGGCCCCTGGCCGCGGCGATCTGGGCCCACATCTGGTGGGCGGCCTCGGCATTGGCCCGCAACTCCTGCAGCCCCACTCCGCCCACCACGGCGAAAGCCACCGAAACCTTCCGGCCGTGCGGCAGGTTGATCGGACCGGCGGCCAGGATCTCGCTCCAGTCATCGGCCGCGGTCACCACCGTGTCCCGCGGCCAGACGGTCAGGGCGTTGAACTTTTCCGCGCCGGTGAAGCCGTCCTCGACCTCGTTTCTGTAATTGACCGGCCGGAAGCCGCTTACTCTTTGAGTCAGCAGCACGTGGCCCACGTAGCTGGCTGTTTGCGAATCGAACATGTAGGCCAGGGCCGGACCGCTTTCGTAGGCCGCCAGGTCTTTATCCGCGCTGCCGCCGACGTCCCAGTCGAGATGCTGGCCGATGTAGAGGCCGGTCAGGGTGGAATCCTCGGGCCGCCCGAGCGTGTACTCCACGATCACGAAATCGTCCCATTGAGAACCAGCCCAGGCGTAGCTGCGCTGGTCGACCTGGACCCCCAGAGGCGGGCTGGCCCGGCTGTCGTTATAAGCGCCGGTGATCTCCTGGTCCGCATACTCGCCGGGCTGCCGGACCGCCAGGTTGCCTCCGGCAATCGCGGCGAAATCCCGGTCAAAGGCTATCGTGCTTCCGGACTGGACCGCGGAATAGGAGTCGTCCGATACCGCCGCGGCGCTGTTGCCCATCAGTAATGCGCCGTGGAACAGATGGTCCGGCGAGGCTGAATTGATCCTGGGATAGACGAAGCCGCCGCCGTTCTGACCTTCCTTGCCGAGCATGCCGAAATTGGTCACGGTCAGCCAGGCCCGGCCCACATCGTGGGTGGCGTAGGATTCCACCGCCGGCATCGGCACCTCGCCCACGTTGAGCGCAAAGCTGAGGTTCTGGAAAATGGAATCGCCCGAAGTGAAACTGACCTTGAAGGTCCGGATCGACTTCAGCGGCACCTGGGCGCCGAAAGTCAGCTCGAAAGGCGAAGCTGAATTGGCCGCGGTGGTCCCGGTGGCGAAATTGCCAAACGGGGCGACAGAGCTTTTAACTGCAACGTCCGCGCTGTTGGAGCTGATCGAGGCGGTTACCGAATCGACGGCGGCGCCGTTGTTGGTCACGGTGAGCACCACGCTTACTTCTTCGCCCGGAGTTATCACGCCGTCGCTGCCCGCCTGGAGCGCGATCCGGGTGATGGCGAGGTTGGCCCGGGTGGGCCTGCCGGCCAGCGCCACCGCAGAGTCCCCATTGACCGCGCCCCAGCCGTACAGGGTATCCGGGCCGGCGACTCCCAGGTCGGTGGCCGAATTGCGCAGGGCGGTGTAGACCTGGTCCGGAGTCAGCTCCGGGTTGGCCTGCAGGATCAGGGCCGCCACGCCGGCTACCAGCGGAGCGGAAAAAGAAGAACCGTTGGAATAGTAGTAATACCCCAGCCCCGTGCCATCGTAACCTCGGAGACTCCGGATCTGGTACCCGGGGGCCATTACATCCGGCTTGATGACTTTGGGGTCGCAGGGCGAAGGCCCCGGCATGGAAAAAGGGACGAGCCGGTTCAGGCTGTCCACGGAGGACACCGCGAAATAGGCGGGGCGGTTGCCGGGCGAGCCTACCTTGTGCCCATGGTCGAGATAGTTGCCGGAAGCGAAAATCGGGACCGTTCCCAGCAGCTTGAGGTTGTCGACAGCGCTCCAGTACGTCTGTAGGCAGCCAAGATCGCCATTGTCGGCAAATGACATGTTCAGGACGTCCGGGACATCGGAGACCGTGGCCGGGTCGCCGTCCGGATCCGCCATCCATTCCATGCAGTCGATAATCCGGTCCTGGTTGGTGCCGGCTTCGCTGTCGAAAGCCTTGGCCGCGATCCACTGGGCATCCACTGCAACGCCGACCGTGTCCGCACCGGCCTGGCCCACCATGCAGCCCATCACCTTGGTGCCGTGTGTGATAAGACTGCCGGATAAAAGATCATCGTAAGGGAAAGTCCGGCCGGCCACCGGGTCGTACCAGCTTTCGGTGGCGGTGGCGCCATTGGCTCCCCGCCATTTGGCTGCCAGCGCCGGGTGGGTGCCGTCCACTCCGGAATCGATGTTGCCTACCAGGATACCCCGGCCGGTAAGCCCGCGCTGCCAGAGCTTGCGCACGTTCAGGTTCTTCAGGGCCCAGTTGAAAACATTGCCGGTCTGGGCCAGGTCCGGCCCGCCCGTTGAAGATAATTCACCGGCTGGCTTTTGCTGTTTGATTTTCTCCTGTCCGGCCAGGCTGATCTTTCTGTTTTCGAGGACTTCGGCTGCCTCCGGGTGGCTGGACAGCTCCCGGATGGTTTCCGGGCTGGCGCTCACCGCGATCAGGTTGGTTATCCAGAATCCCCGCCAGGAAGCGACCCGGCCGGAGGACTGCCGGCTTTTCAGCCAAGTGCGGAGGTTTTGCTGGGAACGTTCAGTTTCGCGCCGCAGGGCTTCCACCACTCGGCGGTGGCGTTCACTGCGGGAAGCCCGGCTGCGGATGAGGTCGGCTTCGAGCCGGATAAGCTCGACATCCAGGGCCGGCCGGACCAGGACGGTCACGACTGAATCCCGCGGAGCCTGCCTGAGAATGAGCTCCAGGGACGGCTCGACCGGCGCGGCCGCCGGGAGGCCGGCCACGATCAGGAGCAGGCCGGCCGCGGCGAGATGAAATTCGGCTTTATGCACAATATCCATAAGTCAGATAAGATTGCTAATCTTGATTATTCTTAAAAAACCGGCCGTTAAGATTTGAGGAATCCCCCTCGATCCCCCCACTACAAGGGGGGTCAGGGGGGATTTTGATATTTGTTCTCAAATTTGCATCGTTCCTTTGATTGCACAATGGGAATGAGGGCTTAACTGAAATTGTCTTACCGTTACTTTGATTTTGCAAGTTCCGGGCCGTTTTACGAGTCGAGGCCGTTTTTCGGGGGGGTGGAAAGGGACCTGATTTTATCGATCAGACGGGTGGTGGAATAACCTTCCTTGAAAGGCAGCGAATAGACTTCCCCGCCCCGCTTCAGCACGAATTCGTGGCCGACGATATTCTCCACGGTCCAGTCTCCGCCCTTAACCAGCACGTCCGGCTTCACGGCCAAAATCAGCTCCAGCGGGGTGTCTTCCTCGAAGAATGTCACGTAGTCGATACTGGCCAGTCCGGCCAGCATCAGCGCCCGGTCAGCCTGGGGGTTGATCGGCCGTCGAGGGCCCTTG
>JAZDIG010000298.1:0-13057 GCA_043805105.1 Candidatus Glassiibacteriota bacterium
CGGTCGACAAGCTGGTGCTGGCTGTCGAAACCGGCCAGACCGCGCTGCTGGACCGTATCCCCGGAGTGGGAAAGAAAACCGCCGAACGCCTGGTGCTGGAGCTGAAAGGCAAGCTGGGAGGAATTTCCCCGCTTGCGGAAACCGCGGGAGCCGATGCTGTCGCGGGCGGCCGGGCGGAGGAGGCGGTGGCCGCGCTCCTGTCGCTGGGCTTTTCCCGGGCCCAGGCGGAAAAGGCCGTGGCCAAGGCGCTGGCTGCCGCGGGCGGGGGCGCGGACACCGGCGAGCTGGTCCGGCGCGCCCTGTCCAACCTCTGATCGAACAGTAGAAGGCCATGCCGATGGAAGACCTCGGTCCGAAAAGATACGATCTCACCACCCCGGGCGTGCTGGACGATGATGTCCGCTTCGAGGGGAGCCTGCGGCCGGCCACGCTGCAGGAGTTTGTCGGCCAGCCCAAGCTCAAGGAACAGCTCGCGGTGTTCGTCGAAGCGGCGCGCAGTCGCGGCGAGGCTCTCGACCACTGCCTGTTCTGCGGTCCTCCCGGCCTGGGCAAGACCACCCTGGCCCACATTATCGCTCACGAGATGGGAGCGGCGATCCGGGTCACCAGCGGGCCGGTGCTGGAGAAGGCCGGCGACCTGGCGGGTTTGCTCACCAACCTCGGCGAAAGCGACGTGCTCTTCATCGATGAAATCCACCGCCTGCGCAGCAACGTCGAGGAGTATCTCTACCCGGCCATGGAGGATTTCACCCTGGATATCATGATCGATTCCGGGGCCAATGCACGCAGCGTCAAGATCCCCCTCAAGCGCTTCACCCTGATCGGCGCCACCACCCGGAGCGGCCTGTTGACCAGCCCCATGCGCTCGCGTTTCGGCGTGGTGGGCCGGCTCAACTTTTACGATGATGCGGAGCTGGAGCGGATAGTCCGGCGCTCGGCGGGAATCCTGGGCGTGGTGATAGACGGCGAGGGCGCGGCCGAAATCAGCCGCCGCTCGCGCGGCACCGCCCGCATCGCCAACCGCCTGCTGAGACGGATCAGGGACTACGCCGAGGTGAAAGCGGACGGGAAGATCACCGCAGCCGTGGCCCGGGCCGGCCTCGAAATGCTGGAAGTGGATGAAACCGGCCTGGATGAAATGGACCTGGCGATCCTGCGCGCCCTGATCGAAAAGTACGGGGGCCGGCCGGTGGGGCTCGGCACCCTGGCGGTGAGCGTGGGGGAGGAGCCGGACACCTTGGAGGAGGTATACGAGCCGTTCCTGATCCAGCGGGGGTTCATCAACCGCACCCCCCGCGGTCGGGAAGCCACCGCCCTGGCTTACCGTCACCTGGGCCTCGAACCGCCACGGGGCATCACCGACACTCCCGGCCAGTCCAACCTGTTCGGTAATTGAGCCGGCGGGGGTAACCGCGATGAATGTAAATCTGGGACGGCTGATGGTTTTTTTCGGATTGGCGCTGGCCGTGGTGGGTCTGGTCCTGATGTTCGGGCCGAAAATCCCCTGGCTGGGCCGCCTGCCCGGGGACATCGTGATCCGCCGCGAGAACTTCTCCTTCTATTTCCCCCTTACCACCTGCATCATTATCAGTCTCGTCCTCACCCTGCTCGCGCGGCTTTTCAAGGGATAATCAGACGCTCCCCGGCGAATAATCGATCAGCTCCAAAGTGAATTCCCTCCACCTCGAAACGGAAATGCCACTATAGCCATCCGTCCAATGTATGAGCTTTATTCCGGCGCCTTTTTCGAAGGCGAAGCCGTTGTAAAAACCACCGTTACACTGGAAACCGGTTTCCGGCTGGCCGGGATAATAGATGAATTTGAAATCGAAACCCTCGTTGACATGAAACCTGATCGGTCCGGCGAAGACCAGGCCGCTGTCGGTCACGGTCCACAGGCTGTCGCGCTCGATTGCGATGGTAGTTGTGTTCACGTGTTCCAGGTTATAATCCGTCCAGGAAGTGTCGGTCACGACATCCTGCCCATAATTGGGATCATTGTTGTCGAATATTTTTTTCCAGCTATTACTGGAGTTGAACTGTTTATCTATCGCGTAACTGCCTTTGAATTCTATCAGACGGCCGCCCGGAGTCGGGAGGATGTTGGTTATTTCGAGACGGAACGTCCCGCTTCTTTCGGTGACGGATGAACTCGAGTAGTAAGAAGAAGGAGAATAAACCCCTTGCGAGAAGTGGAAATCGTAGCGGTAGGTCCAGACAGTGCCTTTTTTCATGAGCCAGAATTCATCGAGACTCCACCATTGTCTGAGACTGAGCGTGTCATTCGGCACCAGACGCCTGGCGGTATCCAGCGAGTAACTGAAGCCATCCGTGAAAGCAATGTCGATTTTGCCCCCCCGGATCAGGGAAAAATACAGGACCTTGAAAATATTATTTCTTTGAATCACCGCCCGCCGGTCAATAATATTGGATTCGTACAGAACCACGTTCCACTTCTCCCCGGCAAAAGTAAAGCCTGTTTTGTCGACGACAATTTCCTGAACTCCATCTGAAACATGCCAGTTTCCGTAATAGGCTTCAGGAAACGGCCACTGCTCCCAGACCGGTTCTCGTCTGAGATGAACCGGTTCGTTAAGTGGAAGGGTCAGGGCCCGATCCTTGTCCACTTCGTAGCCCGAAGAAGTGGTGAACTCTATATCTCCGGAACGTGTTACCAGGATGTAAATTACGCTATAGTGCCAGGAAGTGCGGACAATCAGCCGGTTATAGCTTTCTCCCGAGCGGCGCGCCTCCACCAGTACGTTTCTAACAGTGCCGGTATCTGTGTAAATATGCACGCTCCAATCTTCCAGGATCTTGGCATAAATCAGCCGCTCGCGCCACCATTCTCCCTGGATTTGCCCAGGCATAGCTACCTCGTTCCAGACCAGCGAATTCCAATCCGGGGAGTTATCGATTTCCGGGGCCAGGGGCGAGGATTTATCGCACCCGGCAAGAACCAGCAGGGCAAGCAGCGGTATTTGTTTGAGTTTCAGCATGACGACCGAGCGCCGGATCAGGTGCGCAAGAATAAATTCAAATACAGAGAAGAAATAATTTGACGGCCTGTTAGCAGGCTGCGGGAGGGTTGGTTACTTCGAGGGCAATTTCAATGCCAGTAGGCTAAAGAGAATACCGTTATCTGCCAATCAGTTGAATGACAATATCTTATAGCATGTTCTGAAATTGGGAAGGAATAGCCAGAAACCTGGGAGGTCAATAAGTGTTACCGGGCTGGTAACACTTTATCTTTGCCGGATGTCCGCTCAGGGAAACAACAGAAAATCGCCTTCGTCTGTCACCACCCCGGCCGGCCGGTCAGAGTTCTTGCCGGCGGATGACCCGGTCCGGGGGACCTGGTCCGCGAGGTTTCGGTACAGCTTCCAGAAAAGCTCGCTCTTCCACTTCCAGGCCACCAGTATCTCCCCGGCGGCGTTCTGCAGAATGACCGGAAAATTACCCTTATCGACAGCGGTCCGAGGGGCGTCGCCCTGCATCCGGCCGTCCGGGCCGAAGCTCGCGAATTCGACCGTGGTGCGGTTATCCCAGGCTGCGGCCAGGCCGCCATTCGGCAGAGGAGCGAGCCAGGAGCCGGTCATCGGGCAGAGATCGATCTTCCAGGTTTCTCCGCTGATTTTCCTCCTGGTGAAACTTCCGGTCTTGCCGAAAATATCCGGGAGCTCGACCAGGTGCATGTCACGCAGGTTGTCCGCCTTTTCGCGGTAGGTGAAATAAAGCCTGCCGTCCGCGGTGAACTGGCAGCGGGTGGCGCAGCATTCGCAAGGGTCGATCTCGCCTTCGCCCACCCGTACCGCTTCACCGAACGAGTCCCCGCCATCGGTCGACAGGTTGGCGAACAGGCCTTCTGCGGTCCAGAAGACCGCCACCCGGCCTCTGGCATCAGCGGCTACGGAAAAATTATCGCTCGGCAGGTGGTTGAGGTTGCGCCGGCCGGAGAACGAGCTTTCGCCGGGAGCCAGGCGGGCGTATTCCACACCCCACTGGTCCTGCGGCAGGCTGCGCTGGTAGCCGTTGTTGTACCAGACCACGTGCACCCGGCCATCCCCGCCGATTGTCAGGTCCGGGCCGCGGTAGCGCCCGCCGTGCACGTTGCCCCGGTCGAGGTTGACCTGCAGCGGAGAGCTGAAAGTTTTGCCGCCGTCCGTACTTTTGCTGTAATAAAGGTTGCTGTCGGCGACAAAGGCGACGTGCAGCGCGCCGTCCGGCCCTCTTTCCACATCCGGAACGTAACCCTCCAGGGGCAGTTCCACCACCCGTACGCCGCTTTCGGCAGATTCAGGCCGGGCATAAGCGGCTAATGAAATCAGCAGGAAAAATATAATGATCGCTCTCGGCATCCTCATATCCCCTCCCCTCAGTCTGAAATTGACTACCAGTATCAAGTGATATCCGCAATATAATAAAAAGGCGATATATGCACAACTTTAGTGAATTGTTACTGGGAGCAAGAAATAGACTTGGATATATAAAGAGTCTGGATATATCGAAACAGGGGCCGTAAAAGTTCCGAGCCTTGAGATTTTCCGGATGGAGCGTGTAGAGGCCGAGCAATTTCCATCGCGGCTAGATGGATGATTCCACTGGCGGGCAGGCCATTTCGAGGACGGATGTGGGGAGCGTGGCGGTGGAGTCCTCGAAGGCGACCGTCCAGGGAGCGTAGTAGAGGTCTTGGGTGCCGGGAATAACCTTTGTTTCTTTCAGTTATGAAAGAAACGGTTTTGGTTCTTTTGGCGACAAAAGAACAAATATGCTTTTGGAAGGAAAGTAGATAGACTCTCAGACTGAATTCTAGTTCCCATTTCTTTTCGGATAGTTATGATGTTGGATTGGAAACCAAGAACTGCGAGAGAGGAGCGGATCCTGAGCGTCCGGCCGGAGCCGGCCGGTTATGCGCGGCCGACGATCCTCACCCTTTTCCCGCCCCGGGCCGCGCTCTCGTAAATGGCCAGGATCATTTCCAGGGCGGCCCGGCCGTCGCGGCCCGTGCTCAGCGAGGGCTTCCCGGTCTCGATTTCCTCGATCAACGCCTGGAAAGCGGCCACGAAACCGTTGTTGGGCTCGTAAGCCGGGAAGTCCGCCTGAATCAGCTCGTTGAATCCGGTCAGCCGGGGACTGGGCCAGGCCAGCCACAATTCGGGCGGCCGGTTGCCGATTCGCACCACGCCTTTTTCACCCTGCACTTCGAGGTCAAAAGCGAAATAAGACCGTCTGCCTCCGCCCTCGATAAAGCCGGTTGCTCCATTTTCCATGCCCACTAGCGCACTGGCGGTGTGTTCGATGTTCTGCGGGCCGTGGGAGCGCTCTACCCGGCCGATCACCCAGGCGGCCGGGCCGCAGAAGTAGCCGAACAGGTCGGTAAGATGGGTGCCGTCGTGCAACAGCGGGCCGCCTCCGGCCTCGCTTTTGAGTACGGCCGGCGGCTCGCCGCCCAGGGCCTGTCCGATCAGCGTGCGCACCTGGCCGATCGCGCCGCTGGCCACCAGCTCCCGGGCCTTGATGAAATGCGCCCCGAACCGTCTTTCGTGGCCCACCACCAGGGCCACGCCGGCCCTTTCGCAGGCCTCGATCATCCGGTCCGCCTCTTCGAGTGAGCGGCTGACCGGCTTTTCGCAGTAGATCCCGCGCACCCGGCCGCTCGCGGCCGCCTCGGTCACGATATCGGCATGGCATTCGGTGGGGGCGGCCACGGCCAGGAGGTCCACGCGGTGGCGGTCGAGCAGCTCGCGATGGGACGGATAAAGCGCACCCACGCCGAACCGGCTGCCGAAATCGGCCAGCCTTTGGGGATCGGGGTCCGCCGCCGCTGATAACTTTACCCGCCGGTCAGCACTCAGCGCGCCGGCGTGGGTACAGGGCTTGCCCCGCAGCGGGTCGTCCTCCAGGAGCCAGCCGATACGGCCGCAGCCGACCAGAGCGGCGGTCAGTTTTACTTTGCGAGCGGACATCGGATTTTCATTACTTTAATTTGGGGGATTTGCGGAAAATGACGTCGTCGCGGCCCAGGGGACTGCCCCCGGCCAGGTCGCGGGCGTAGACCGCGCCCCGCAGCCGGTGGACTTCGAACGGGCCGACTGCGGTCCAGGGCTTGAGCGCGATCAGGTCTTCGAGGCGTACTTTTTCACCCTTTTTCACCTCCCGGACCAGATAATAGCCGCGGCGGCCCACGCGCCTTTCTTCTTTTTCCATATCAGCCGGCTTTTTCCGGCCGTCGCCGCGCATGGCTTCCGCCAGGCGGATCTCCTCCACCATCCGGCGGAAGCTGTCCGGGCCCAGGCTGAGCGCGTGGTCGGGGCCGGGAGCCAGCGGGTCATGAGTGAAGTGCTTTTCGATCAGGCAGGCGCCCAGAGCGACGGCCAGGGCGGGAGCGAGGGTGCCCCGGGTGTGGTCGGAATAGCCCACGGGAAGACGGAACCGGCGCCGCAGATGGTTCATGGCAGTCAGGTTGACCTGGGCCGGCGGCGCCGGGTAGGCGCTCACGCAGTGCAGCAGGACCGGCGTACGGCAGCCGCCCTTTTTCAGCTCGCGCACGGCCGCGGCCACTTCGCCGATGTCGGCCAGGCCGGTGGAAAGGATCACGGGCAGGCCGTACTGGCCGAGACTTCTCAGCAGCGGCAGATGGGTCATGTCGCAGCTTGCCACCTTGAAGGCGCTCACGCCGATTTCCACCATCCGGGCCGCGCCCTCCAGGTCGAATACGGTACAGACGAAGGGTATTTTCCGCAGGCGGCAGCGTTTGACAATCCGGCGGTAATCTTCCAGAGGGAGGGCGTACCGGGAGTAGAGGGCGTAAAGCTCGGGCAGGGCCGGCCGGTGTACCATGGCCGCGGGGTCGATGTACTGGAACTTGACCAGGTCGGCGCCAGAGTCGGCGGCCAGCTGCACCAATTCGAGCGCCCGCTCGGGGCTGCCGTCGTGATTGATCCCCACTTCGGCCATGACCGCAGTCCGACGGCGGTCTCCCACTTTCAGCCAGCCGCAGTGTTCATCACCGATCCGGACTTCTGTCATCAGGCGCTCTTGGCTGTAACCAGCTCCCGGCCCGCGACCGGGGCTCGGGTATGGACCTTGATCAGGGAAAGGGCGCGGGCGCCCAGTTTCAAGACTTCGCTGCGGGTGTCGGCCACCGCGATCAGGTTACCGAACTTGTCCATGTTGCAGGTCGGGCTGTGGAGGGTGTCGCCGACACGGTGCAGGCTAAAGATACGCTCCACGCCGGGCAAGGCAAGAGCTTCGTCAATCCCCTCGATCCGGGTGATCACCCCGGGCCGGGGAATGATCGCCCGCTCGATGGCCACCCGGTCGAACCTGGGCCGCAGGTCGCCCGGCTCTTCGCCTATCGCGATCCGAACCGCGGCGGTCATGAGGTCCACGCCGCTGGCCAGGGGATAGGTAAAGCCGCTCATGTAGCCTCCCGAAAGCCGAGCCGCCAGCTCGCCGATTTTCGGCCCCTCGGGGGTGAGCTTGATATCGCCCTTGGCCGCGCCGATGTCGATCCCGAGGGCGCGGATTCCCTGTTTCAGAACCTCGACCGCCTGGTCTATCACTTTCCGGGGCAGGGCGGAGGGCAGGGTATGCCCCAGCTCGATGAAGTAGGGCGCGCCGCTGATTATCCGGTCGGCCACGCCGACCACTTCGATATTGCCGTTCCAGACCAGGGTGTCGATCGAAAGCTCGGGCCCCTGCATGTATTCCTCCACCAGCAGCATGCCGCTCACGCTGGCCCGGCGCGCCTCGGTGAAACCGTCGTCGAGCTGGCCGGTGTCGGTGAGAAGCTTCACGCCGCGTGCCCCCATGTTGTCCGCCGGCTTGATCACAGCCGGCAGGCCCAGGCGCTCGACCGCCCGGCGGGCTTCCTCCCGCGTCCAGACGTACTCGAAGTCGGGCGAGGGCACGCCGTGGGCGCGGAAACGCTCGCGCATCTTTACTTTATTGGTGGCCAGCTCGGCCACGTCGTAGCGGATCCCCGGAAGCTCCAGGGTCGCCGCCACCGCGCTCACCGTCCGGCTGGCGTCCGTGCCAACGGTGAGCACGCCGTGGATCGGCACCTGTTCGGCGATCCGGCGGGCGGCCAGCACATTGAAGTCGATGTTGCGGGTGGACACCTCGAGGGACACGTCCGCCAGCGAAAAACCGGGCGCATTGCGGTTGTAGTCGGTCACCACCGTGCGCAGTCCCATCCGCCTGGCCGCCTCGATCAGCGGGACCTGCATCACTCCCGCTCCGATAATGAATACCCCTCTCTTTTCTCTCAATTCCAGCTCCTCGATTCTATATCCGGCCGTCTCAACCCGCAGCCGCCAGATTCCGGGATAGTAACCTGTTCAGGGCCAGCCACAGCCTTTCCAGTCCACACCCGTCCACCACGGACCAGGCCCGGCAGGAGAGGCCCACCCTCAGCTCCTGGTCCTGCAGCATCTCCTTGAGCACCACCTCCAGGCCGATTGCGAACGAGGGGTCCGAAGGGGGAGGAACCACCAGCAGCGCACCGCGCGAGGCGAGCCGGGAGGCGTTGTGAAACTGCTCCTCGTGCTGGGGCACCACGACAGTCGGCAGGCCCAGACAGAGGCTTTCGAACATGGTGATTCCGCCGGACACCACGGCCAGGCCGCTGCGGTACAGGATGGGGACGAGGCTTTTGGGAGCGTGCCTGAAGTGCAGCTCGTGCCTCGCCGAATCGAACCGCTCCAGTCCGGCGCCGGGGCCCAGAACCACCTCGACCCACAGCGGCTGTTCGCAGCGTTCGAGCACCTTGAGCACCCGCAGGGTCAGGCCGGCCGGGTCGGTGCCGCCGAGCGAGACGGCGACTCTCAGCGGGCCGCCCTGGACCAGCGACCCGGCCGCCGGCGGAACGATCTGCCGGTGAAGCCGGGCGTAGCGCGGGTGCAGTACAGCCCAGGCGGGTCCGAAGCCGCAGATCGCGTTTCCGTCGTATTCGGCCTGGGCGCTGCCCGGCTGGAGGTGGCTGTCGACCAACAGGTCGGCCAGGCTGCGTCCGGGCCCGCGGTCCTCGAAATCCACCACAGTCAGGCCGGCCTCCTTGAGCGCGGGCACCAGCTCCGGAGCATTGTCGCGCGCGTCGAGCACCACGACATCCGCTCCGGCAGAGCGCGCCATCTCCACCAGCAGCGCTCCCTCCGCGGCCCCAGCCTGCGCTTCCGGAACGTTTTCGAAAGGCAGCGAGCGACCGTCCAGGAAACGTTCGGCCAGCTCGCTCCTTTTTACGGCGAACAGGCAGCGGTCGCGGGCCAGGCTTTGGGCAATCACGGCGCAGCGGGAGAGATGGCCCAGCCCGAGCTGGATCGTGCCGTCGCAGCGGAACAGGATTTTACCGTCGAACTTCATCGTTTTTTCTTTTCAGGCCACCGCGCTCGAATAGCGCCGGCTTTCTTCGCGCCAGTTCCGCTGGCGCACGTGGCTGTTGATTTCGGCGAAGTCGGGGTATTCCCTGAGGAATTTGATCGTCTCCTCGAGGTCGACGATCCGTCCCGGCTCGTAAAGGTTGTCGTAGATCACGTTCATCAGGCCCAGGTCTTCCCGGGTATCCACGGTCAGGCGGTACTCCGGGGCCTGGAGCCGGCGCGGGGGAGTCAGCCGCTTGACCCGGAAATCCTCCTCCTGCTCGTAGAGGCAGGTGGTGACGTGTTCCCGGTGGTGGGGCAGGCGGCCGAAAATGTTCAGGTAGTCGAGCAGGCCGGCCGGGAAAACCTCGGCGGAGGTCCCCAGCGGCATGCCGTGGGCGCCGACCATGTCCCAGAAACCGGTCTTGCATTCAGTGATGCAGCGGGCCAGCATACCGGGATCGATCAGGGGATTGTCGCCGGTGGCGCGCACGTAAAACGGGGCCTGGAAACGCTTGGCCGCCTTGTAGAACCGGCCGAGCACGTCCTTGACGCCGCCGGTGACCAGCTCGATTCCCGAATCGTCGATCACCTCCGCCAGGTAGGCGGCTTCGACTTCGGGGACGGCCAGCACCACGCGGTCGATCCCGCGCGTGGCCTGCAGCCGCTCGATGACGTGGCTTATCAGGGGCTTGCCGGCCAGGTCGGCCAGTATTTTACCCGGCAGCCGTTCGCTGTGCATCCTTGCCTGGAGGATTGCAATAACCTGGTCCATGGTTATTTCTCCGCGCTGAAGTAGAGGCTCATCGGAACCTTGCGGTTCTCGTAATTGGAAGTGACATCCCTGACTTTCCTGAAACCGGTGCCGGTCATGGCCGTGGCCAGGGCCGGGCTGTCGAACATCATGTAATGGAAGTTGCCGTCGTAATCCTGTCCGCCGAACATCCGGTTACGCGCCTCGGTGTATTCCATCCAGCCGTCCACGTAGCCGTGGGCGATGTAGCCGAAGTTCGGCGTGATTACCAGTATTTCGCCGCCGGGAGCCAGCACGCGGTGCCATTCGGCCAGCACGCTTTCCATCACCCGGTAGGAGAAATGCTCGATAATGTGGCTGGCCAGCAGCGACTGCACCGAACAGTCGGCGAACGGCAGCCTTTCGACCCGGCAGACCAGGTCGGTGCTTGCCAACAGCCGCGCGTCGCAGTGCAGGTAACCGTCGTGCGGCCTTTCGCCGCTTGCCAGCTCGACTCTCAGCGTCCGCCTCCCGAAGTCATGATTTCAGCGTCCCTGCCGGCGAAAACCCTGGTGAATCTGTCAAATGCCTGCTCGACGGTGATCAGGTTCAGGCAATACTCGATCCTGCCGCAATCGTTCATCAGGCAGTTCTCGCTGCAATGGACCGGGGCGTAAACCAGCTCGACTTTCGCGCCCCAGGGCCGCCAGCGGACTTCGTTGCGCGGAGCCCAGATCAACAGGGCGGGAGTGCCGGCCACGGTTGCGGCCAGATGGGCCGGCCCGCTGTTGTTGCCCACGAAAAGGCTGCACTCCTGAAGCAGAAAAGTCAGCTCGGCCAGATCGAGTACTCCGGCGAGGTTCACCGCCGGCGTGCGCATCAGGCCCTGGACCCGACGGGCCAGCTCGGTTTCGTCCCGGCCGTCGTAAGTCAGCCGCTGGCCGCCCAGCAGGACGAGCGGCCGGCAGGAAGATTCGGCGATTTTATCGGCCAGCCGGGCGAACCGCTCCGCCGGCCAGTTGCGCTTGGTGACGCCGCTGCCCGGATGAACCGCCACCGGCCGGTCACAGGAAAGACAGAGGCCGTGGCGTTCGAGCAGCTTTTCCACCCGCAGGCGGGCCGCCTCCGGTATGCGCACCGAAAAGTCGGGCCGCAGCGGACGGGGTAGACCGAGGTGGCCGGGCAGGTTGAGGTTGCGGTCGAGCCGGAGCTGTCCGGGAAGATTGGGCAGGATGTCGGTGTACCAGGGGTAACGCCGGGGATCGAGGGCGAAGCCCAGGGTTCGCCTGCCGCCGGCGGCTCGGGTGATTATCCCGGCCCGCGGCTGAAAAGCGAAGTCCAGCACCAGGTCGAATTTATCCCCGCCGGCCAGATCGAGTACGAACCGGGTCAGCTCGGGGTCGTTCTCCTTGTCCCTGGGCAGGACCGCCACCCGGTCGATCGCCGGCACGACCCGGGCGAACTCTTCCAGCGCCGGCCAGACGAGCGAGGTGACCGATTCGGCTCCGGATTCTTTGAGCGCGGCGGACACCGGCATGGCGGTGATGAAATCGCCCAGCCCGCCCAGGTTCAGGATTAATACCTTACTGTAGCGAAAAGCCTCCATCAGACCGAAACCTTTTTCCAGAAGCGGTAAGATTTAATCAGCCAGTAAGCGTTCCCGGCCAGGATCGCGGCGGAAAAACCAGCCTCCGGCCAGCCTGCCAGAAGTCCGGCGGCGGCGGTGCAGAAGACGATCGAGCGTTCGGCGCCCCAGAGTGAGGAGCGCGCCAGGAACCCGTGGTCCAACTCGACCATCGCCTCGGGGTTGCCCATGCGCACTTTCCCGGGCACGGACTTGAGAAAAGCCACTCCGCTGTAATAGGCCAGGTAGGCGGTGAGGGCCGCTCCGGCGGCCAGTCCGGCCACGTAAGCCGGAAAGTTCCAGACCAGCGTGTACACCAGGCCGGTGCCCAGCAGCAGGGCGCTGTCGAAAGCGTGCAGCAGGATCAGCCCGGATGGAGATTGCCGTCGGTAGGCCCCGTTCTCGCGCCTGATCCGGTCACCCGACCAGCAGAGCCAGCCAAGGTAAATCACGGTCACCAGCAGTTCGGTGGGAACCAGGCCCAGCATGTACAAGAATATCGTCGCCACCGGCAGGGCGATCCCGGCAGCGGCGAACCTGTCCGTCCAGGACGGTTGCGGGCGGCCGTCGCGCACCAGGGCAATCAGTTCAACGAGTGGCGAGTTCCGGTATCCGGGGTTCACGTTCATCTTCCTTTCCGGGCCTGCGGCTGCGCAGCAAACTGGCGTACGGTTCGCTCGGCCGGGAGCTGGCCGCCTGCCAGGACTTGGCCGCCCACCAGAGAGTTTCGCCTGCGGCCAGCGCCAGCAGAGTCGCCAGGGGGAAGCCGAGAGCGACGCCGGCGGCCAGCAGGAACAGATAGCTGTCGTGGGTGAGGCCGAAAACCATTTCACGTTCGAGGAACCAGGTTTCGAGGCGCGCCAGGAGACCCTCCGGCCGTCCGCCCTGCCTCAGCGCCCCGGAGACCAGCAAGCTGTCCGTGGCGGTGCGGTAGACGAGGTCCGCGAACAGGGAGATGCCCAGCAGGGTCCAGGCCGTGCCGCTGCCGTAGTTCACCGCGGTCACAGACCAGGCCGCCCCGGCGATGATCGCCCAGTCGCAGAGCCGGTCGCTGAGGTTGTCGAGCCAGGCGCCGAACCAGCTTCCCTGGAACTTGAGCCGCGACAGCTCGCCATCCACGCCGTCCACTATCGAATAGAGCTGGGCCAGGAGCGCTCCGGCCACCAGATGACCGGCGGCCATCAGCCACCCGGCCAGCCCGGCCAGAAACAGGTTGAAGAGGGTAACGTGGTTCGGCCTGACCGGCAGGCCGGCAAGCAGGCGGGTAATGAACCCGCTAACTTTCCGGTTGAGGAGCCGGCTCACCACGCCGTCCCGTGGTTTTTGCGAACTTTGCCAGAC
>JAZDIG010000299.1:0-4298 GCA_043805105.1 Candidatus Glassiibacteriota bacterium
CTTGAACACCCTGCGCTGCACGTCCTGGCGGTGGATTCTGATGCTGCCGCCGCCGATTTCGTTCCCGTTGAGGACCACGTCGTAGGCGCGGCTGCGCACTTCGTGGGGTGCGGTTTCCAGCTTGTCCACATCCTCGGGCAGCGGGCTGGTGAACGGATGATGCGCCGGGCTGATCGCTCCGGTGGCCGGGTCCCGCTCGAACAGCGGGAAATCAGTCACCCAGAGGAACTCCAGACGGTTCCGGTCGGCCAGCCCTTCCTTTTCGGCCAGGTACTGGCGCAGCCTGGCGAGCACCTTGGAGGTGAGGGAATCCGGGCCGCCCACCAGCACGATCAGGTCCCCCACGGCGGCCTTGGCCAGGGCCGCAGTCTTGTCGAAAAACGGCTGGGAGACGATGTTCTTGATCGAGCTGTCGTGGGCGCCGGGCTGGCCTACGCGCTGCCAGACGCAGCCTTTGCCGCCCATTTCGGTAGCCACGGCGCCCAGGTCGTCCAGTTCCTTGCGGCTGTAGCCCGCCGCCCCCGGCACCACGATCCCCCGGATCCTGCCGCCGGTGGCGAGGATCTGTTCGAACACCCGGAACTCGCAGCCGCGGAAACTTTCGGAGAGGTCCAGGATTTCCAGGCCGTAGCGCAGGTCCGGCCGGTCGATCCCGTAGCGTTCCATGCAATCGTCGTACTTGTAGCGCGGGAACGGCACGGGGATGTCAATTTCGAGCGTTTCCCGGAAGATCGCCTGCAGCATGCCCTCGATAATGTTCATCACGTCGTTTTCGGCGATGAACGACATTTCGACATCGATCTGGGTGAATTCGGGTTGGCGGTCGGCCCGCAGGTCCTCGTCGCGGAAGCAGCGGGCGATCTGGTAATAGCGGTCGAAGCCGCTCACCATCAGAAGCTGCTTGTAAAGCTGCGGGCTCTGCGGCAGGGCGTAGAACTTACCGGGATGCAGCCGGGCCGGCACCAGGAAGTCGCGCGCACCCTCGGGAGTGGGCTTGCAGAGGATGGGCGTTTCGATTTCGAGAAAGCCCTGGCTGTCGAAGAACCGGCGCGCGGCAGCCACCGCCTTGTGGCGCACGATCAGGTAGCGCTGCAGCTCTTCGCGCCGCAGGTCGAGGTAGCGGTGGGTAAGACGGAGGTCTTCGCCCACCGAGCTCCGCTCTTCGAGACTGAACGGCGGATTGTCGCTTTCGGACAGAATCTGCAGATAATCCGCGCTCACTTCGATCTCGCCCGTAGGCAGGCTCTCGTTTACCGTCCCCTTCGGCCGCGGCCTGATCCGGCCCCGGACCTGGATTGCGTATTCGTTGCGCAGCCTGTGGGCCAGCGCGTCGATGTCCTGTTCGGTGGATTTCCGGTCGAACACGATCTGGATCACGCCCCAGCGGTCGCGCAGGTCGATAAACATTATCCCGCCGTGGTCGCGCCAGCGGAACACCCAGCCGACCACAGTGACTTCCCGTCCGTCGTCTTTTTTCCTCAGCTCACCGCAGGTTGCGGTCCGGTAATAGGTCTGGAACAATTGGCTCTCCGTGGTAGATCGTACTATAACCCGGGCATTTACAGCGATGACAATATGCGTTTCAGTTCCCCGCCGGCCAGTTGGCTATCCGGCTGCCGGGGGGCTTCTCTTCCCATGATCCGGTCTGCGACGTAATCTCCGAGCTGCTCGAAGGTCAGCGTATCCTGATTGCCGGTGGCCAGGTGTTTCACCTGGACGGACCGCGCCTTTACCTCCTGTTCTCCGATAATCATTGCATGGCTGACACCCAGCTTGTCGGCCTGGCGCATCTGCGCCTTGAGGCTGCGCGGCTCGAGGTCCATCTCCACCCGCACGAGCCGGCGGAGAGCATCGGCCAGCCTGACCGCGGCGGGCAGAGCCTTTTCCCCGAGCCAGACCAGGTATAGCGCCGGCTCGCGATCCTCTTCCCCCGGCCCACCGAATTGCCCGGCGTCCGTGGCCGCGGCTAACAACACTCTTTCAGTGCCGAGGGAAAAGCCGATCGCCGGAGTGTCCGGCCCGCCGCATTCGGCCACCAGGCGGTCGTAGCGGCCGCCGCCGCCCAGGGCCACCGAACCGCCCAGCTCGCCGTGGTGAAATTCGAAAGTGGTCCGGGTGTAGTAGTCGAGTCCACGGACCAGGTTTTTGTCCTTTTCGTACTCGAGGCCCAGCCGCCTCAGCCACTCCAAAACCTCGGCGTAGTGGCCCCGCGCTTCCGGGCTCAGGTAACCCTCGATGGCCGGGATGTCCTTCGCCAGCTCGCCGCAGGCGGGCACCTTGCAATCGAGAATTCTCAGGGGATTATTCTCCAGCCTGATCCGGCAGTCGGGGCAGAGCCGGTCGCGCAGGCCGGAGAAGTAACTTTTGAGCGCGACGGCATAAGCCTGCCGGCTTTCGGCTTCACCCAGGCTGTTGATCCTGAGCACGAGCCGATTGATTCCGGCAGCGCGCAGGAGACGGTCCACCGTGGCGATCACCTCCGCATCCACCAGCGGGCTCAGGCTCCCCACCGCCTCGGCCCCCACTTGATGGAACTGGCGGTAGCGCCCCTTCTGCGGGCGGTCGTAGCGGAACATCGGGCCGATGTAATAGAGCTTCTGGAAGGGCCGGTCCTGCCAGAGCGAGTTTTCCACGTAGGAGCGGATCACCGAGGCGGTGCCTTCGGGCCGCAGGGCGAACTCGCGGCCCTTGCGGTCGGCAAAAGTATACATCTCCTTCTGCACGATGTCGGTTTCCTGACCCACCGCGCGCAGGAATAGGTCCTTCTGCTCAAAAATCGGGGTGCGGATCTCGCGATAGCCGTAGCGTTCGAGCACTCTGCGGCTGAGCGCCTCGAAGCGCTGCCACTGTTCAACCGCTCCGGGCAGTATGTCCTGGGTTCCGCGTGGTATCTGGTATTTCATGACCGCCTGGATTCCTTTGATTCTGATTTTCGTCCCCGACTAATCGCTTTCCGCCCCCCGGGCCGGGGTCCTGAACAGGCTTTCCCCGTGGACCGCAGCCCAGACCTGGATAAAGATCAAGGCTCCCAGGCAATCGGCGGCGAAGTCGGTCCAGTCCGGCAGCCGATGAGGAACGAAGCTCTGGTGAAATTCATCCAGCGCGCCGAACAGAGCAACCAGGGCCAGCGCACTCCAATAGCGGCCGCGGCTCCCGGCTCCGGTCCAGCGCATGGCGCGCGCGAACAGGACGCCGAGTATGCCGAATTCCACCAGATGGAACAGCTTATCCTGATGGCGGAAAACCCTGGCGACGAATCCGGAATAGGAAAAGCTGCTGAGCGTAAAGATCAGTCCCATCCACAGCACCGCCGGCAGCCAGCGCAATAGTCTATCCCGGACAGTGCCGGGCCTGTCATTCGATTCCGACATCCCTCTCCAGCCACTTCCTGAGCATAACCTTCCCCTCTGCCGCCGCAAACTCCCGCAAGGCATCCCGCCACGACCTGAGTGGAGCGAAGCCGAGCGCGGGGAGCCGCTCCGAGGCCAGAGCGCTGTTCGCCGGCCGCCTGGCCGCGGTTGGAAACTCCGCCCTCGTCGTTTTTTCCACGGTTACAGGGCCGACACCGAGCAGGCGGAACCATTCCACGGCCAGTTCGTACCGCGAACAACTGCCGCCCCCGGCCAGATGAAAAAGCCCTCCGGCCGGCCCGCTCTCGACCAGTCCGACAATTCCCGCTGCCAGGTCCGAGGCCCAGGTCGGGCTGCCAGACTCGTCGGTCACCACCCTCAGTGTCTCACTGCCCCGTACTGCGGCCAGAATCTTCGTCAGGAAACTTGCCCCGTGCGCCCCGTAGAGCCAGGCCGTGCGGACGATAGTCACCTCGGGCAAAACCCGCCTCGCCAGCTCCTCGGCGGCCAGCTTGCTCCGGCCGTACTCGTTTATCGGATTGGGCCGGTCGCTTTCCAGGTAAGGCCCGCGCTTTTGGCCGTCGAATACGTAGTCGGTGCCGATCAGCACCATCCGCGCTCCGGCGGTCCGGGCGGCGGCCGCCACGTTTTCGCTGCCAGTGGCATTAACCGCGAGCGCAGTCCCAGGCTCGCGTTCGGCGCCGTCCACATCCGTGTAAGCGGCGGCGTGGACGATCAGGTCGGGTCCGGCCTCAAGCACGAACTCGAGGGTCCGCTCTCTGTCCCGGACATCGAAGTCACCGATGTCGGCGGCGACCGGAGTATGGGAGCGAGCGAGCCGGGCAACCAGCTCGCGGCCCAGCGTGCCCTCTGCGCCGGTAACCAGAACCTTCATATGTGTTTACCGTACATCTTTTCGTAGTAGTGCCTGTATTCTCCGCTCTTGAT
>JAZDIG010000300.1:0-3361 GCA_043805105.1 Candidatus Glassiibacteriota bacterium
GCGGATGGAGTTCGGGCCGCGGGCGCTGGGCAGCCGGAGCATAATCGGCGATGCCCGCAGCCCGGAAATGCAGCGGATCATGAACCTCAAGATCAAATTCCGCGAGTCGTTCAGGCCGTTCGCTCCCTCCGTGCTGGAAGAAGATGTGGCCGAATATTTCGAGATCGACTGCGCGAGCCCCTACATGCTGCTCACCGCCGGAGTGCGTGAGGACAGGCGCGTCGACGGCCAGGCGGGCCTCGGATCATCGGGGCTGGCCCGGGTGAACGAAGTGCGTTCGGTGGTGCCGGCCATCACCCACGTCGATTATTCCGCGCGCATCCAGACCGTGAGCGATAAGTACAACCGGCGCTATTACGATATCATCCGGGCCTTTAAGGACAGGACCGGCTGCCCGGTGATTATCAACACTTCGTTCAACGTGCGCGGCGAGCCGATCGTGATGAGTCCCGAACACGCCTATCGCTGTTTCATGCGCACGAACATGGACTACCTGGTGCTGGGCGATTTCCTGATCGATAAGACCGAGCAGCCCCCGTGGCCGGAAAAAGACGACTGGAAGGAATCGATCGCCCCGGACTGACCGGCGCAAGGAGACAAAAGTGCAGGATGGCCGTTCTGATTACAGGAAATTCGGCATAACTGTCGGAGCAGCCTTTCTGGTTCTGGCGGGAGTTCTCTACTGGCGTGATTTTTCCACCGGCTGGCGGATAGTTGCCGGGGCGGGCGGGTTTCTGCTCGCAGCCGGCCTGATTGCTCCAGGGGGCCTCAAGTGGCCTTTCCGGCTCTGGATGAAGCTGGCTTCGGGCCTGGGCTGGTTCAACACGCGGCTGATCCTAAGCCTGGTGTTTTATCTGGTGATCACGCCGACAGGGCTCTTACTTCTGCTTCTGGGCAAGCGTCCATTGGCGCTGAAGTTCGACCGGCAGGCGAAGAGCTACTGGATCAGGCGGCCGCAGGAGCCGTTCGATCCGAACCGGTGCGAGAAGCACTTCTGAGCCGGGCGGCAGCCCCGTGAAAATACCCCTTGCCGGCGGTCCCGTGCCGGAGAATAAAAAAAGCCGCGTTTACGAACGCGGCTTGTCCGGTTGGTCTTAGTGTAATTTCAGCTTATCCCACCAGGTCTTCCAGTATTTTATCGGCAATCTCGTTCACGACATCCGGGGAGTTGTAGTAGCCGGATTCGATTCTCTGCCTGATCTGCGCCAGCTTGTCCTCGTCGGCCTTGAGGGATTCCGTTTCAGCGAGAGCGGCGCGCATCAGCGGATGATCGCGGTTGACCAGGTCCGCCAGGGCGCCGCTGGCCAGGATCGACTCCGCGGTACCCTCGACTACCCCCTGGTCCACCAGATACTGGCCGCTCTGGATTTTGGCCCGCACCTGGTCGAGCTTGTTCTGAGGGAGCTCGTTGTCGAGTTCCTGCTTGAGAGACTGGAGTTCGCTTTCGGTGCGCTGCAGGGAGCGGGCCTGTTCGGAGATCGTTACGGTGTCTACTTTGGGTACCGTACCGTCCGAACTCTTCTGTTTGCCCGTCTCGCGCGCAGTTTCGACCTGCTGGGACTTATTCGGGTCCTGGGCTTTGGTCCGCTGCAGGAGATGGTCTATTTTCATCGAATGACCTCGTGAAACCTGAGATGGAGCCTGCCTTTGTCCGTTCCCTCGGTAAATACGGCTCCTGAAACCGCCCCTCCATAGGCAGTATAACGCTCATCCTCTACTAAATCAATATCGGCCTGAACCGCGAATTCCTTTAAGGGGTATCTCAGCCGGTCAGGTCCTTGAACCGGGCTTTTCCCATCTGTGGATTTTTTGTATACTTACGAATCATTCTTTTACCTTTGCGCAGGGCGTATATCCCCTGGGCAAGTTCTTCCTTTTTCCCGGCAGCTTTTTTCACGGATTCGCTTTCCCGCCCGGAAAAAAGCTCCAGCCGGGTGAAAAGCGTCTCCAGCAATTCACGGGCTTTAGCGGCCTGGTTCCCGCCCAGCTTGGCTGCCTCGGCCGCCAGAGCAGAGATTTCTTCCCAGTTTCCCATTCTGCCGATCAGCCGATCTTTCTTGTCGAGGACTTTCTGCAGGCCGTCGTAGTCCTCGCGCTGGAGGCATCTTTCCTGCTCCTCGACGAGCCGGCCGTAGCGTTCGACCTGTTCGATCTGCCAGGCCAGGAGCCCGGTGAGCGATTCATTGTCTTTTCTGAGCGATGACCCGATGACTCTCCTCCCCGGCAGTCCACTTTTGCCATCCCAGCCGTCGGCTGGATTGCACTGCAAGATTTGAGCCGCTGGACCGTGATCGGCACCTCCGGAACCGGCAGGTCAGCCCGAGATGGCCGCTTCGAGGGCCAGGGAGCGCACCCGGTCGTCCAGCGGTCGGGGATTGGTTCGGATGTTGGTGGACAGCTTACTCGCCTCCAGAATCGCGCCGATCTCCTCGCGGGCCACTCCCAGCTCGCCGAGACTGGCGGGCAGACCGATCCCGCTGCCGAACCGGCGGATCTCAGCGATTAACGAGCGGGCCATCTCCTGGGGATTGTCAGCGTGCGGGCAGCCGAAATGCCAGGCCAGCTCCGCCAGCCGGCTGTCGGCCCAGCCGAGGTTGGCTTCGAGGCAGGGCGGGGTCAGAACACCCACCAGCAGGCCGTGGCCCAGGCCCTTGTAGCTGCCCACCGCCATCGCCATTTCGTGGCCCAGGCCCACGCCGGTGTCGATTGCGACTCCGCCCAACAGCGAGGCGACCAGCATATTGTGCCGAGCCTGGACGTTCTTCCCCTCGGCCACCGCTGCCGGCAGGTTTTCCCGCACCAGCCTGACCGCTCCGGCGGCAGCGGCCATGGTCAACGAGTTGGCCGAGGTGCTCAGATAGCCCTCGATTGCCTGGCCCAGTGCATCCAGGCCGGTGTCACGTGTTACTTCGGGAGGCATATTCAGGCAGGCTTCGCCATCCAGCAGCGCCACCGTGGCCACCATCTCCCAGGAGTAGAGCGCTTTCTTCACTTTCAGGCGCCGGTTGGTCATCACGCTCACCTTGGTCGCCTCGCTACCGGTGCCGGCGGTAGTCGGTATCGCGATGACGGGTTTGGAGCCGGCAGTCCAGTCGCGCCGGCCGAGCTGGTAGTCCTCGGCCGGGCCGGGATTGTCCTGCAGCATGGCCACCAGCTTGACCGTATCGATCACGCTGCCGCCGCCGATACCGATAAAAACGTCGCAGCCGGCCTTTTTCGCCCGGCCGGCGGCCTCCTCGGCAGTCTCCAGGGCCGGCTCCGCCTCCACACCCTCGAAGAGCTCGTACGGCAGGCTCTTCTCTCTCAGCGATTTTTCAAGCCTGTCCAGCAGCCCGTGTCTTCGCGCCGATCCCCGGCCCGC
>JAZDIG010000301.1:0-4552 GCA_043805105.1 Candidatus Glassiibacteriota bacterium
CTGCCGGCGAACCAGTACGAGCTGTGCACCAGTTCCAGTTCCACCGGCAGGCGGCTGCAGGTGACACAGCCTGTTTCGCGGCCGTCCGGGGGCGACCCGCATCTGGGGCAGCCGCCTTCCCGCAACCTGACCAGCTCCGCCAAGCAGCCCTCGCAGAGCACATCAGCGGCGTGCCCGGTGGTCGCGCCGCAGGCGATACAGGCCGGTGGATAGAACAGATCGAGCGCCGGCTCGAGCAGGGTCTTTACTCCGGGAAACCCTATCTCAGGTCCTCCCGCTTTTCTTCCGGTAACCGGACGAGATGAAAATCACACCCATCACGAACAGCACGGCACAGATCAGCTGGTTGTTGGTCAGCATGACCGGTGAATGCAGCACGTACTGGTCCGGTTCGTAATAGCGGAAGAAATCCAGGGTGAAGCGGGCCGGGGCGTAAAGGACAAGCAGGGCGCCAAACAGCGCTCCTTGCGGCGGAGCGAATCTATCGTATAAATTCAGGATACCGAAAATCAACAGACCGTAGCCGGAGGCGTAGAGCTGGGCCGGATGGATGTGTACGCCAAAATGGCTGCCGGCGGCTGAATCAGGCGGAAACTGCACTCCCCAGGGCAAGTCTGTCGGCAGGCCGTAGCAGCAGCCGTAGAGGAAGCAGCCGATTCTGGTCAGCATCACGCCCAGCGCAATCGAGGGCGCCAGGATATCGCCCATCAGCGTTAAGGGGATCCCCTTCTTTTTCAGGTACAGCCAGCTTACCGCCAGGCTCAGCAGGACCCCGCCCATCATCGAAAGTCCGCCCTCCCAGATCGACAACACAGCCAGCGGACTGTCGGCGTACTGCCCCCAGTGCGTAATCACGTAAAATGCACGGGAACCGATTATCGCGGACAACAGTATATAAAAGCAGAGATCGAGCAACAGCCCCTGGTCTATATTCCGGCGGTTGGCCCTGTTTCTGGCAATCAGGAAGCCGACCAGAAACGAGATCGCCAGCATCACGCCGTAACTTTTTATCTCCAGCGGCCCGATCCGAAAAATTACGGGGTACAAAGCTTCTCTCCAGATGCAAATTATCCGCGAAAATCAGGTTTCCCAAGATAAATAAATCGGCCAGCCAAGTCAATAACCGCGCTTCAGGCGGCTTTCTTTCATATTGAAATCTAATGCGCAACGATACCGGTGATAACGTTTTTGCAAAAAAAATGAAATTTTAGGGAGATTGCGTTGTCTAACAAAGGAGCGGCTGTTTAGCGGGGCGTTGAAAAAAGAAATTTCAACGCCCCAGAGATGAAATTTATCGCTTTCGGGCTGTCAGGGCTGGCAAAGCGGCTTGAAGGCTGGCCCTTGATAAATATATTTTCGGGCAATTCTAATGATTCAACACTTTTTTTGGGAGCGTGTTGAAAAAACCTTCCGTTATCGAAAAAATGGAAAATCAATAGAGAGGCATTGCGGCAAGAACCTATGTAATTATCTATAACGCAATGTGTTACCGCAGGGGCGGCGCGAGCTGTTTGCCCCTGCAATCCATGTTCCTTCCTTGCTGGTAAGATTATTCAACGGGCTTTTAGCACATCCACTTTTGCAGAGGTCTGCTCATGAAAAAGTACATATTTATTTTAGTGGCCTTACTGGTGGTCGGCGGCGGCGTGTTTTTGTTCGTACGCAGCAAATCCAACGGGAAAGTCGACAAGTTCAAGAAAGTGGCGGTAGGGAGAAGCACCATAGTCGAAAAAGCCCTGGCGATCGGCAAAATCGATCCGGTCTTCGAGATTGTGGTGAAGTCGCAGGTTTCGGGAATCGTGGACGAGCTGTACAAGGAAGTGGGTGATTTCGTACAGCAGGGCGAGCCGCTCATGGTGGTTAAGCCCGAGCCGACTCCGCTGGAGCTGGCTGATGCGCGTCGGGCTTTGGAACTGACCACTCTGAACCGCGAACAGTCCGGCCGCGATCTGGAACGGATAAAACAACTGCAGAGCAACTCCCTGGTGCCGGAAAAAGACCTGGAAATCGCCCAGAAGAATTACCAGGAAGCCGAGCTGCGTGAGCTGCAGACCCGCGAAAGGCTGGAGCTGATCGAAAAGGGCAAGTCCAAGGTCGGCGGCAGGCAGGTGGAATCCGTGATCCGCTCGCCGATCACCGGCCAGATTCTGGAGCGCCTGGTTAACCGCGGCGATCCGGTAGTGCCCTTGACCTCCTACATGCCGGGCACCGAGCTGATGAAAATGGCTAACATGGAGAATCTGATCTTCACCGGCACGGTGGACGAGATTGACGTGGGCAAGCTGAAAGAGGGCATGCCCGCGGAGATAAATATCGGCGCCCTGCCGGCGGACACCCTCCGGGGCGAGCTTTACTTCATCAGCCCCAAGAGCCGGACCAAAGACAATGCCATCGTTTTCGACATCAAAATCCGTATCACCGATCCGGGCAAGGCAGTGCTACGCGCGGGCTATTCGGCCAACGCCAGCGTCATTATCCGCAAGAAAGAGGACGTGACCAGCATTGCCGAAAGACTGATCGTTTTCCGCAACGATACTTCTTATGTCAATATCGGGATCAGAGGCGACAGCCTGGAGAAGAAGGCGATCAAGGTCGGGATTTCGGACGGGCTCAACATCGAGGTGCTGGAAGGCCTGGCTGAAGGCGACACGATCTACGAGGAGCCGCCGAAGAAAGAACGTCTGCTCTGAGTATTTAACTGCCTAATAATTATGAATAATAGCCAGGTAACTTAAGAGGTCACTTTAGATGATTCTCTACTATCTCAAGCTGGTGGGCCAGTTCTGGCAGGACATGAAACGGCAGAAACTGCGCACGTTCCTGACCGTGTTCGGCATAACCTGGGGTACGGTGGCGGTGGTGCTGCTATTGTCGTTCGGAGTGGGGCTGCAGGAACACGCGATGAAGTCCATGCACGGGCTGGGCACCAACATCGTGATTTTCGGCGGCAACAGAACTACCAAATCCTATGTCGGTTTCAACAAAGGTCGCTGGGTGGGGCTGCGGGAGGAAACCGCCGAACTGCTGCGCAGGAACATCCCGGAAATGGAATTTATCAGCCCGGAGGTCAATCGGGAAGTCAAGATGATCTATGCCAAGGAAACCCGGATGGTGAACTGCACCGGGGTCTATCCCGGCTATGAAATAGTGCGCAACCTCGAACCGGACAACGGCCGGTTCATCAATGAACTGGATCTGCAGCAGAAGCGCCGGGTGGTTTTCCTGGGCAACACGCTGCGCGACAACCTGTTGGGCGCGGGCAGCGAGGCGGTGGGCAAGATCGTTACCCTGAACGGTGCGCCGTTTCTGGTGGTCGGAGTCATGAAGGACAAGACACAGAACAGCGCGTACATGGGAAGGGACCGGGAAGCGGCTTTCATTCCTTATTCCACCTGCCGGGAGCTTTTCGGAGTGAGATGGGTCAACCGCTTTATCTGCCGCGCCGCCGACCCCGTGAACACCCCGGGCATGATAGACCGGATTTACCAGGTGCTGGGTCGCAAGCTGAAATTCGACCCTACCGACAAGGATGCGCTCTGGATGTGGGACACCACCCAGGGCGAGCGGTTCATGTATTATTTCTTCCTGGGATTCCAGATTTTCCTGGCCCTGGGCGGGGCGCTGACCCTGCTGGTGGGTGGAATCGGGGTGGCCAACATCATGTACGTAGTGGTGCGCGAGCGCCGGCGCGAGCTGGGGATCAAGGCCGCCCTGGGAGCCACTCCGACGATGATCCTGGTGCAGTTTTTAATGGAAACTTTCTTTATCATCGCCCTGGGCGGAGCGACCGGTTTCCTGTTTTCCTATGGAGTGGTGGAACTTTTCAGCAGCCCCCTGCTGGTGGGTGTGCAGAAATATATCGGCAGCCCGGTGATCAACCCGCTGGTGGCCGGCAGCGCGCTGGGAGTCCTGGGCCTGGTGGGGCTGGCCGCCGGGTGGGCGCCGGCTAAACGCGCCGCGGACCTGAACCCGGTTCAGGCCATGGAGTTCTGACATGCATCTGATACTGGAATACTTTCACGAGCTTTCGAAAGAAAAACTGCGCATGTTCCTCACCGTGATGGGAGTCTGCTGGGGCATGGCCAATATCGTGGTTATGCTTTCGGTGGGGGAAGGCCTCTACCGCTCGTTCGACAAGGGAATGCGGGGAATGGGGGAGGGCATCGTGGTGGTGGGTCCCGGCCAGACCTCCAAGGCCTACGCCGGGTTCGGCATGGGCCGCAGAATCCGGGTCACCGAGGATGACATCCAGTACCTGAAAGAGCGCGTGCCGGAAATCGGCGCGATCAGCCCGGAGTACTCCGAATGGGGCGTGAACCTGAAGTACCGGAAGCAGGCTGTTCCTGTGCAGCTTGCCGGAGTTTATCCCTGCTACGAGGTTATGCGCAACCATTTCCCGGAGCCGGGCGGCCGCTTTCTCAATGACCTCGACGAACAGAACAAGCGCCGGGTGATTTTCCTGGGCGACATCGTGCGCGACAAGCTGTTCGGCGAAAATGGCAACCCGGTGGGAAAAACCATCCTGGTCAACGAAATTCCCTTTCTGGTGATC
>JAZDIG010000302.1:0-5963 GCA_043805105.1 Candidatus Glassiibacteriota bacterium
GGCCGCCGGAACGATCCCAGGTTCTGGACTATCTTCCGGATCGTGATGCTGGTAGCCACCAGCACGGTGTTTTTCGGGCTGGGCATGTGCTACCAGCTATTCCGCTTTTACAAGAGCGAGCTGCCGTCGATCGCCAAGATGGAGCTCGAACCGCCCAACCTGGTGACGCGCGTCTGGTCCTCGGACAGCGTACTGATGGCCGAGCTCTACATCGAGCGCAGGGTCCCCGTGCCTCTGGACCGGATACCATCGGCCCTGAAAGCGGCGCTTTTATCCGTGGAAGACCGCAAGTTCTATTCGCACTGGGGGATCGACGTCTGGGGCATCTTCCGCGCCTTCTACGTCAACCAGGTTTCGGGCAAAATCGTCCAGGGCGGTTCCACCATCACCCAGCAACTGGCCCGCGAGCTGTTCCTGACCCGGGAGCGCACCTACACGCGCAAGATCAGGGAAGCGATCCTCTCCTGGCAGATCGAAAGCACCTACACCAAGGATGAAATCCTCGAACGCTATTTCAACCAGATTTATTTCGGCAGCGGAGCCTGGGGGATCGGGGAGGCGGCCACGACTTACTTCAGCAAGGAAGTCAGCGACCTGGACCTCAACGAGTGCGCCGTGCTGGCCGGCCTGCCGAACGCGCCCAGCCGCAACAGTCCGCTGATCAACCCGGAAAACGCCCTCGAACGCCGCAACTGGGCCCTGACCTGCATGGTCGAGACCGGCGCGCTCAAGAAATCCCAGGCCGACAGCCTCAAGGCCCTGCCGATCAGGGTGAGCCCGCGCACCAACCGCAAGTGGATCGCACCCTATTTCATCGAATACGTTAAAAGCCTGCTGATGGGAGAGTACACGGAAGAAGAGATTTACCAGCAGGGATTCCAGATTTACACCACCCTGAACGTGAAGATGCAGCGGGCCGCTGAAAAAGCTCTGGAAGGCCAGTTGCTGGCCATCGAGAGCGGGCAGGTCGTCCCGTTCCGCCACCGCAGCCGGGCCCAGATAGTCGGCAGTGACACGCTGGCCGCGGTGGAGCTCAAATCCACGGACTACCTGCAGGCCGCTCTGCTGGCGCTGGACCCGGCGGACGGGGCAATCCGGGTGATGGTGGGAGGCCGCAGCTTCTGGGAGAGCAAATTCAACCGCGTGGTGCAGGCCCTGCGCCAGCCCGGCAGCGCCTTCAAGCCGTTCGTCTACACCGCCGCGATCGACAACGGCATTCCGGCCTGCCAGGTGGTCGAGGACTCGCCGATCTCGATCGAGCAGGCCGACGGCACGATCTGGCGGCCATCGAACTACACCGGCGACTTCCGCGGGTCGGTGACCATGCGCTCCGGCCTGATCAGCTCGATTAACCTGGTGGCGATCAAGACCCTGATGACCGTGGGCGCCGAAACGGTGGCGGCCTACGCGCGCCGGATGGGTATTACTTCGCGGATCCCGCCGGTCGAGTCAATCGCCGTGGGCAGCGCGGACGTCTATCCCATCGAGCTGGTGGCGGCCTATACGGTATTCCCCAACCTGGGGGTCAAAGTCGAGCCGATGGCGATCACCGAAATCCGCGACCGCACCGGCGGCCTTATCCGCCGCTACTACCCGGTGCGCGAAGAGGTGCTGAGCCCGCAGACCTGCTACATCATGCTCTCCATGATGCGCGACGTGGTGGACTACGGCACCGGCTCCGCCTCGCGCAGCCTGGGCTTTACCCTGCCGGCCGGCGGCAAGACCGGCACCACCAACGACTACACCGATGCCTGGTTCGTGGGCTACACCGCCAACCTGGTCGCCGGTGTCTGGATGGGCTTCGACAAGCCGCGGCGGATCGTAAACAAGGGCACGGGCAGCGTCCTGGCCCTGCCGGCCTGGGCGAATTTCATGAAAGAGGCGCACCAGGGACTGAAGCTGAAGGAATTCCCGGAAGCGCCGGAGGGTCTTACCTCCAGGCTGATCTGCAAGAGCAGCGGGCTGTTGGCCACTCAGTTCTGCCCGCCGGAAAACGTTTACACCGAAATTTTCAAAGTCGGCACCGAGCCGGCAGACTACGAAGAGTGCTACGTCCACAAGCCGTCGATCTATTCTCACTGACGGTTCTCTCCCTGCTGATTTCCGGGCCGCCGGAAGGAGGTTTGCCATGCCACGCCTGATTCTCCCGGTCACCGCTCTGGTTTCGATCCTGCTGGTCGCCGCCTGTACTTCGCCGGCCCCTCTTTACGACCTGCTTATCCGCGGCGGCACGCTCTACGACGGCACCGGCAAGCCCGGCTACCGAGGGGACCTGGCTGTCTCCGGCGACAGGATCGTCGCGCTGGGCAACCTGCCGGAAAATACACTGGCCGGGACAGTCATCGACGCCACCGGGCTGGCGGTTTGCCCGGGATTTATCAACATGCTGAGCTGGGCCAACGAGTCCCTGATCGAGGACGGCCGGAGCATGAGCGACATTCTGCAGGGGGTGACCCTGGAGGTGATGGGCGAAGGCGAATCGATGGGGCCGCTCAACGCTACCATGAAGCCCAGTCTGGCCGCCCGCCAGTTCGACATCCACTACGACATCGAATGGAGCACGCTGGGTGAATACCTAACCTACCTCGAACGCCGCGGCGTCAGCTGCAACGTGGCCTCTTTTATCGGCGCGGCCACTCCGAGGGTCTACGTGCTGGGCTACGAGGACCGTCCCCCTACCGCTGAAGAGCTCGAGCGGATGTGCGCCCTGGTGGACCAGGCCATGCAGGAAGGCGCGATGGGTGTGGCCAGCTCACTGATCTACGCCCCCGGCTTCTACGCCAAAACCGATGAGCTGATCGCGCTTTGCAAGGTCGCCGCCAGCTACAACGGGCTGTATATCAGCCACATCCGCAACGAAAGCTACAACCTTCTTGAAGCTCTCGATGAATTCCTCACCATCGTCCGCGAAGCCGGGATCCGGGGCGAAATCTACCATCTCAAGGCCGCCGGCGAAGAGAACTGGCCCAAGCTGGAGGCCGCCATCGAGCGGATCGAGGCGGCCAGAGCTGCCGGGATGCACGTCACCGCCGACGTCTATCCCTATACCGCGGCCAGCACCGGCCTGGATGCGGCCATGCCGCCCTGGGTGCAGGAAGGCGGCCACGCCGAATGGGTGAAGCGGCTGAAAGACCCCACTATCCGCCGGAAAGTGGCAGCCGAAATGAGCCAGCGCGGTGTCGGCTGGGAAAACTTCTTCCACCTGGCCGGCCCGGCCGGCAGCCTGGTGGTGGGCCTCAAGCAGGACTCGCTGAAAGTCCTCACCGGCAAAACTCTGGCCGAAATCGCCGAGCTGTGGAAGGTGCCCCCGGCCGAGGCGGTGATGGACCTGGTGGTGAAGGACGACAGCCGGGTGCAGATGGTGTATTTCGTGATGAGCGAGGACAACGTACGGCGCAAGCTGTCTCTGCCCTGGGTCAGTATCGGCAGCGACATGGAGTCCAGCGCGCCGGAGGGGGTCTTCCTGCTGTCGAGCACTCATCCGCGCGCCTACGGCTCATTCGCCAAGGTGCTGGGCCGGTACGTGCGGGACGAGGGAGTGATGACTCTGGAGGAGGCGATGCGCCGCATGAGCGGCCTGCCGGCGGAAAACCTGGCCCTCGCTGACCGGGGCCGCCTGGCCGTGAATAATTTCGCCGACGTGGTCGTGTTCGACCCAGCCAAAATCCAGGACCACGCCACTTTCGAACAGCCGAAACAGTTCGCCACCGGAGTGGTGCACGTGGTGGTCAACGGCACGCCGGTGGTAACCGACGGCAGGCACACCGGGGCCAAGCCGGGCCGGTTCGTCCACGGGCCGGGCTACAAACCTGCGGGTGCGCGCTGAAAACGTAAAACCCTGAACCGGACAGTCCAATGATCAGGAAAGCCAACAAGCTCCGTAAAATTCTCTCCGAGGGCGGTCTGGCCGTGGGCACTGCGGTCCACTCCTGGAGCCCGAACGTGGTGGAGATCGCCGGCTACGCGGGATTCGATTTCGTGAGGATCGACGGCGAGCACTCCTGGCGGCGCGATTTCACCGCCGAAAGCCTGATGCGAGCGGCCGTGATCGCAGACGTAGTGCCGGTCCTGCGCGTGGACAAGGACGACCCCTACCTGGTGCGCAAGGCCCTCGAGATCGGAGCCGGGGCCGTGCTGGTGCCGAACGTCAACAGCGCCGAGGAGTGCGAGGCAGTGGTGCAGGCCGCCAAATTCCCGCCCCGCGGCGTTCGAGGCTACGCCGGCGACTGCTTTTCCGCTTACTGGGGCACCCGGGCCGGCCGCGAGTGGGTGGAGTGGAGCGACGCCGAACCGATGATCGGGATCATGATCGAGAACGCGGCGGCTCTCGACCATCTGGATGAAATCATGGCCGTCCAGGGGCTGGACTGGGTGCTCTGGGGCGCGGCGGATTTCTCCATGAGTATCGGCCTGCGTAAGCCCGACCGCTACCATCCGCAGGTCATGGCGGCCATGGAGCGGGTAATCGCCGCGGCCAATAAGCACGGGGTGTTCGTGGGAGCACCCACCGAACAGGAAAACGTCAAGCTCTACCACCAGGCCGGGGTGCGGATGTTCGAGATATTATCGGATTTATTGACCCTGGATGAAATCTGGCGTCGGCAGGCGCTGGAGGTGCGGGGGCTGGGGAAATAGCTGCTTGAAGGCAGCAGGTATTTAAATTCTGATTGATGACGGGATAAGGGCCATCCGCGCGGACGGCCCTTTTTTGTTTGTTGTCGGCTAAGGCGATTGCCGGATAATTAGTCTAACTCCCACACAGAAAATTCAGCTATGGCAGGCGGGTAGCCGAATGTCCATCCTGGCGAAATTATACAATATATTCCCAAGTACTTGACTTATCCGGTGATTTATTGTACAATATTGACAGACTGTAAATACTTGACAATACTCGAAACGGGAGAAACGGAATGACCAGTCTTACGGCGAAAGATGTCAGGATACCTCCGGAAATATTCAGCGAGGTGGCCTACCGCAACGAACGAGTGAAAGTCACTCGCCACGGCCGGGAAACGGTCTATATTGTCAGCGCAGAGGATGTGGAGCTGCTGGAAAAGCTGGAGGACTATCTGGACCTCCGGGAAGTGGAAAAAGCCATCGCCGATATTGAAAGCGGCAAGGAACGGACCATCCCCTGGGAGACCGTAAAAAAGAAGGCCGGCTTGTGAGTTACCGGGTCGAATTTCATCCAGACGCTGAAAAAAGCTTCCTGTCCCTGCCCGGAAAAATCCAGCGGCGTATTGCTGCTTTAATCGACGGCCTGGCCGAGAATCCGCACCCGGCCGGCTGCCGCAAAATAACCGGAACCAAGTACAAGTACCTCTACCGGCTGCGCGCCGGCGACTACCGCGTTATCTATCAGGTCAGAGACAAAGTTCTGCTGGTGTTCGTATTGAGGATAGGCAAAAGGGATCAGATTTATAAAGGGATAGCCCGAGGCGGGAAAATATAATTTTTTACTTTGGATGATGCTGGAAATGGAGTCCTACGGAACAGCAGCCTTCGGGAAATAATCCCCGGGCCGCTCCTTTATTATGCGTAAACGATTATTCACAGCCATAGCGGGCGCATTAAATGCAGTTCCAGCCAACTTTTGGAGAGTGTTGTTTCACATCCAGTGAACACGCCCTCCGCCGGAATTAAAAGTAGCGACTGTCTTGAAAGTCAAGTATAAGCTCATATGTACCTTCAGGGAGTTATTGGAGATAATTACATTGGCAACTGTAGGCTGGTTAATGGGTTACCCATCCTTGCGAATACGAGCTCGCCAGAGGCGGCTCACGCGACTGTTCGGGCAACTTCATGAGGGCTGGCGGCCGGGGATCCAGCTACGGATCGGTCTTTTAAAGACCAAGGGGCGAACGATCTCCCGGCCGCCAGTGCCAGCTTACTACCATCTGAAGAAAGCTCTAACCATCATAGCTTTCTTTAACTATAAGACACCTACTTAAAGATACAAGGGG
>JAZDIG010000303.1:0-7923 GCA_043805105.1 Candidatus Glassiibacteriota bacterium
GGTCTTCCCCTCGGCGCGCAGGCCGGCGGTTCGCGACGCGTACCAGGGCAGGCGAATCCCGCAACCGGAAAGTACAGGCACGATCTCCGGGGAGTCGATGGGCGTAGCCAATTCACGGAGGCCGCCGCCTTCCAGCAGAAATATCCGGCAGTCTTCGCCCAGCAGGGCGATGTCCTCGGCCCGGCGGCTGGCGACCATCAGCGCCGGCCCTTTCCCGGACCGGCAGGCGGACAGGAGACGGTTCCGGAAATCCCGGTCCAGTTCGGCGAGCGAGAAATCCAGCACCAGCAAAGCGGGCGCCAGGGCCAGGAAAGCGGCCACCAGCACGGCGAGCCGGTCCGGGTAATCGAGCTGCTGCAGGGGCCGGTCGATAAGCTCCTCGAGTCCCAGGGCGCGGGCGATTTCCAGTGCGCGCCCGGCGCGCAGGCCGGTGTCCGCCCCCCGGTAGGTCAGGCCGGTCTCGAGCTCCTCCCGCACGGTGAATCCCTGGAGCTGGAACGAGGGCTCCTCGAACACTACCCCGCACGCCAGCGGCTCCCAGCCGCCCACCGGCCCCGCGAACGGCACTTCGGGCCAGACCACCCGTCCGGATACCGGCTCCTCCAGCCCGGCCACCACCCTGGCGAGCGTGGTCTTGCCGGAGGCCACCGGCCCCAGCACGAGAGTATGGCGGGCCAGGGAAATTTCGGCCTCGAAGCCATCCAGCACGAGCCGGCCCGGGCAGGACGGATAGGCGAAGGATATCTGCTCCAGCCTTATCGAACCGCGATCGTTCATGACAAACGACAAGACCCGGGACTCTTCCCCCGGGTCTTCCCTTTCCATCTCGATCGTTCCGGTTTAGCGAATCATCCGTAAGAGTGCAGGCCGCCCAGCACGGAATTGCCCACAAAGCTCAGCATGGCGAACAGGAATCCGAGGATGGCGGCCACCGCGGCCTTGTTTCCGCTCCAGCGCCTGACATAGCGGGAGTGAAGGTAGATCAGGTAGGTCAGCCAGACGATCAGGCTGCCCATCTCCTTCGGGTCGTTCGACCACCACTTGCCCCAGGCGTAATGGGCCCAGATCGCGCCGGCGATCAGCGCGCCGAAAGTGAATATCGGAAAGCCGAGGCTCACCGTGCGGTAAGCCAGCGAATCCAGGGCGTCGAGCTCGGGTACGCGGGGCTGGAGCAGGCGCGCCAGCAAGTAAAGGAGAGCGAACAATGGAACCGCGAACAGGACCATATAGCCCATGAATGTCGCCTCACGGCCTTCGCGGAACGGAATGAGCCCGGTGGAAAATATCCGGTTGTACTCATCGACCAGGGTCCCCCGCAGGTTTCGCAGACTGGCGGCGGTGGCCGGAAGGCCGGTACGTTCGGCCATCCGGTTCAGATGCTGCAATTGGGCGGCGGTTTCCTGCCGCTGTTCGCGGATTTCACCCAGGCTGAGCGGAAAGGAGAGCTGGTTGACCAGCTCACTGCCGGCCAGCACGGATTCGGCTTCCTGGCGGCCGAGCGAATGCTTGCGTTCGGCCTGGAGCTGCTCGAGCCGGAGGACCTGGTCCAGCTTGTCTTTCTTCTGATCGAGGTACTGCTGCCAGGCCGGCAGCTCCAGGGTGCCGTCCGCGGAGCCCACCAGCGCAGTCATCTCGTCCAGGGCGCGCACGTCCAGCATCAGCTCTTCCAGCCGCCGGTCGCTGCGGCTCTGGTAGCTGCCGAGCGCCATACCGCTGACGATCAGGGCCAGGATCGCGAGAGCGAATAGAAGACCGCCGAAATTGCCGGTTTCCCCGCTCGTCCATTTGCGCCAGAGGAAAAGATAGAGCGGCATGGTCACCAGAAAGCCGCTGCCCACCAGTGCCACAATCAACTGCCAGCCGGCCAGCCCGGTAAGGATCAGGCCCCCCGCACGCAGGGCGAGGGCCGCCGCCACGCCGGCGGCGGTGGAAACCAGGAAGAGCGTCAGGCTCCGGCTGCGCACCGGGCGCGGCACGTTCCCCCACTCGACGTTTTTGATCAGGTAGAGGACTCCGGAGACAAATGCCAGGGCGAACGCCGATTCACCCGCGATGGTCATCGATACGTGGATCTGCAGCCAGTAGGACTGCAGCGCCGGCACCAGGGTCATCTCCAGCTGCATCGGATATAGCCCGGCGAAAACTATCGCCAGAAAGATCCCCGGCGACATGCAGGCGCCGATAAACAGGTTCCTGAGCCTGTACATCACGATGAAATAGATCACCGCCACGCACCAGGCCAGGACGCTCAGGTATTCGTATGAGCTGGAGATCGGCACCCGGCCCTGGGCCACCCAGCGGATGATCAGGGTGGTGGTGAGGCTGGCGAAGCCCGAGGCCGCCAGGATGTAGGCGGCGGCCAGGAGAACCCTCACGCTCGGCTTGCCTTCCTTCGGGAAGAGGCTGAAAAAGTGCAGCAGCATCCCGGCGAAAAAGCTCCACAGCGTAATTTTGTACAGTGTGGCTTCCATTTGAACTCATCCTCCCGGAGAAATTCGAGTGCCGCCGGCCAGGGGCGGCTTATTCTTTCCGGCCGAGGCCGTTTATTTTTTCGCAGATTCTCTTGAATTCAGTCTGGAACGGCTGCTTCCATTTGTAGCTGGTGCCGGCCACCCAGGCGCGAGAGCCTTTTTCCGCGGGCCTGACCATCACCCAGAACTGCCGGTGATTGACGTAGAAAGACAGCATCACCCCCAGCACCATCAGGGTGAACCCGAGCCAGATCAGGTTCTGCGAACGATGGGTGCGGATGGTGAGGCCGGTGAGGAACATCTTTTCGTAGTCGTTCAAGACCACGCTGTAGGGGTTGTCCGGCCGGTGGCTGAAACGCGGAAAATTCTTGAACACCCAGGTGCGCATCAGCTCCTGGCCGCCGCGGAAGATAACGATCTGGGCGGCGGGGTTGTTTTCTGAGCCGGGGTCGCTCGCCACCTGGCCGTCGCTGCCCAGCCTGAAACTGCCGACGTAACGCTCCACGAAGAGCGAATCGCCCGAATCGCCGATCGGCACTTTATCCCCGGCCGGCCTGGCTCTCAGGCTGTGGCTGAGCTGATTGGCGCTGTCGTTGACGGCCACGGTCAGGTCCACCCACTGCGCCCCGCCCCCGCCCTGCGAATAGGAACTCTGGTAGAAGTACACTCCCTGGTAGATCAGCGGATCGTTGACCTTGATCAGATGGGAGAACAACGGCTGGTCGTCTCCTTCCGGAGCGAGCACGGAGACTGTCGACAGGTAAGCCTTGGGCTTGCCCTGGGGGGTGAACTGCGCCTCGAACTTCTCCAGCCTGACCCGCATCACGGTGCCGGTCAGGAGGTCCTGGGGCAGGCTCCGCCAGTCGTGGTCGCGCACGATCTGATCGGTGATCGAGATTTTGTCCGGCTCGGGTGCGGCCCCGAAGAGGGCCGTAATTTTCCCGGCGACGGTTTTCAACTGAAATGAGGGATTGGCCAGGTAGCCGAGGTTCGGCACCCGGATCTCATCGCCCGGGGCCATCCACTGGAAATGCTCGAAACTCAGCATATAACTGAAAGCCGCGCCCACTATGACCAGCACCATGGCGATGTGGCTGACGAAAGGCCCGAACTGGCTGATCGCTCCGCGCTTGGCGTACACCAGCGGAAATTTTTCGCCGGCCCCGGCCTCGCGGCTGAACACCCGGTAGCCTTCGCCTTTCAGCAGCGCGCCAATCTTTTCCGCAGCTTCAGCCGCCGGAAGCCTCAGGGCGATCGAGCGGTTGTTGCTCTGCTGCCGGTAAACTTCTTCGGCGTCCAGGTAGCTTTCGTTCCGGACGGCATTGATTATCTTTCCCAGCCGCCGGAAAGAACAGAACGTGACGTTGAGGCACAGCAGGAGCAGCAGCAGGTAGTACCACCAGACCGAAAAGACGTGGTCCAGGCCCGCCAGGGTAAAGAATCCGCCAATCAGACCGCCGTACTTATCGACGTACAGCTCTCCCATCGTGCCGGTGAAGCCATCCGGCGGGAACTGCGGCAGCAGCACTCCCACCAGGCTGACCAGGGTGATGATGACGAGCAGCACCACCGCGAACTTCATCGAGTCCATGGCTTCCCAGAACAGGTCCACGAACGTCTTCTTCTTTTTGACCTCGTTGTCCAAAACTCTTCCCTCCACTTATGACTGAACCGCCTGACTGACAAACTTCCCTATAAGAATGCGCCGAAGGGATAATTTGTTACAGCGGCGGTCCGGAACAGCCCTTTATTCCCATTCGATAGTGGCCGGCGGCTTGCTGCTGACGTCGTAGGCCACGCGATTTACACCGTTGACTTCGTTGATTATCCGGTTGGAGATTCTCGCCAGGGTCTCCTCGGGCATGCGGTACCAGTCGGCGGTCATGCCGTCGCGGCTGGTGACCGCCCGCAGAACGACCACATTGTCGTACGTGCGCTCGTCACCCATCACGCCCACGGTCTGAATCGGCAGCAGGACGGCGAAAGCCTGCCAGATCTGGTCGTAGATTCCGGCCGCGCGGATTTCAGTGATGAAAATGTCATCGGCTTCGCGCAGGATGTCCAGCCGGCTGCGGGTCACTTCTCCCAGCACCCGCACCGCCAGTCCCGGCCCTGGGAACGGGTGCCGGCTCACGATCGGTTCGGCCAGCCCGAGCTGGCGGCCCACGGCCCGCACCTCGTCCTTGAAAAGCTCCCGCAGCGGCTCGATCAGTTTGAGGTCCATCTTGTCCGGCAGGCCGCCCACATTGTGGTGGGTTTTGATCGTAGCCGAGGGGCCTTTGACCGATACCGATTCGATCACGTCCGGATAGAGCGTGCCCTGCACCAGCCAGGCAACTTCCCCCAGCTTGCGCGCCTGTTCCTCGAACACCCGAATGAAAGTCTCGCCGATTATCCTGCGCTTGCGTTCGGGGTCCAGCACCCCGGCCAGGGCGGCCAGGAACCGGTCGCCGGCTTCCACCGTGACCAGGTTCAGGGGATGGTGCACGCGAAAAGTGTCCTCCACGTTCGCCGCTTCGTTCTTGCGCAAGAGTCCGTTGTCCACGAAGATGCAGGTAAGCCGGTCGCCCACGGCCCGGTGCACCAGGAGGGCGGCCACCGAAGAGTCCACTCCCCCACTCAGGCCGCAGATCACCCGGCCGTCCCCCACCTGGGCGGCGATCTTTTCGGTCGATTGATCGATGAACGAGCCGGGGGTCCAGTCCGGGGCAAGTCCGGCCACTTCGAACAGGAAATTAGCGATGATCCGTCCACCCAGCGGCGTGTGAGCCACTTCCGGATGGAACTGCACGCCATAGAGCCTGCGCCGGCGATCGCCGATCGCCGCCACCGGGCAGTTTTCCGTGCGCGCCAGCCGCCGGTAGCCGTCCGGCACCTGGCTCACCGAATCGCCGTGGCTCATCCAGACCTGCACCTCCCGCTGGTTCTCGAACCCGGCGAACAGGTCGGAGTAATCCTCGATTTGGAGCAGGGCCTTGCCGTATTCCCGCTTTTCGGCGCGGCTGATCCGGGCCTTTTCGTTATAACCCATGAGCTGCATGCCGTAGCAGATACCCAGGACCGGCACGCCCAGCGAAAAAATCCCCTCGTCGCAGTGCGGAGAGCCGCTGTCGTAGATACTGGCCGGCCCGCCGGAGAGGATCAGCGCTGCCGGCTCGACCTCACGCAGTTTCTCAAGTGAAACTGAATAAGGCATTATTTCGCAATAGACATACTGCTCTCGGACCGAACGGGCGATCAACTGGCTGTACTGGGCGCCGAAATCGAGAACTATGACTGTCCTGTGCTTTTTCATTGCGGCGTGCCTTGAGGCCCGGCGATCAGGCAAATTCGTAATCCCGCCCCGAGGCCTGTCAGGTTAATGGAGTATTTATTCAACATTCTTATGAAAGAAGGAAACATAAAAGCGGCCGGCCGCCGTATCAAGGTAAAAATAGGAGATAGCCGACAGGAGGCGGCCGCGCGCATACCGGTCAGGCGGAATTGAGAGCGCGCAGGAGAGCGAGCAGATCGAAAATGTCGATGCGGCCGTCGAGGTTGAGGTCGTAGGCGGCGGCCGCCTGGCCAACCGAATAGTGAGACGAGATAGCCTGGAGCAGGGCCAGCAGATCGAAAATGTCCACCCGGCCGCTGGTATTGACGTCGTAAGCCAGGCGGCCGGCCAGCGGCAGGGAAACCGCCAGCGACCGCACTCTCCGGTCGCCGTCGTAAATCCCGATCACCGCCGGCGCCGCGCTGACGCTCCCATTCAGTTCGAACGCCAGCTCGGTGACCGCCGGCAAGGAAGCGGAAGCCTGGGAGGTACCCAGGGACACGAACGCGCCGGAGTCCCCCTCGAGCTTCACGGTCAACCCTCCCCGGTTCGGCGACAGGCCCGTATTGCGCAGGCGCAGCCCGATCTTGTAGCCGCCCGGGACGCCCGACCGATTTTTCTGGTAAAGGTAATCGACCTCGGGCCAGAACCCGGACAGGCGGGCAAGCTTCATCATCAGCGGCAGGTTCTTGACTGCCAGCGGAGTAATCAGTTCAGGCTTCGGCCAGAAGCCATCGCTCACGGTACCGATCTCCAGGGTCCAGGAAATGATTTTGCCCCGGGCCAGGCTGTCGGCGTACTCCCAGTCTGTAAACTCACCATTGGCCGGATAAGTCAGGGTCGCGACCGCGGTGCCGAACCGGTAGCCGTTTTCAAGGGTGAGCGATTCGCTCAAGCGGCGGTAGAGCACGGAATCGGGCGTGAGGAGATTCGCATAGCTAAAGGGGTTTAGCAGGTATGGCCCATAAGAATGCAGATTTATTGCAGTTACAAACGACTTGGACCGGATAAAATCCCGTATCGCCCGCGTCTCCGGCTCACTGAACGCCTGGGTCCCGCGGTAGTTATCGTCAGTGCCGAACGGGCTCGACCCCGTGATGTCGAATCCCCATTGGAAGTCGAAATTGCGGTTGAGGTCCACACCGTCCTCCACAATGGTCAGCACGCTGTCGCCGTTGTTGTCCCGTCCGTTCTTGCGCCACAGCCCGAAGCCGGACTGGCTCTGATAGGTCTGCCAGTTGATTTCGTAGCCGTCGGGGTTGACCAGGGGGATGAAATACAGGTCCCGGCCGTCCACCAGCTCGGTCACCGAATCGGCCCGGCCATAGTTCTCCACAAGGAAGCGCATGAAATAAAGCAGTGTCATCAGGCTCATTCCCTCGCGGGAATGGATGAGCGAGTTATAGAAAACTTCCGGTTTCCCCTGGCCGCCGGGGCCGGATGAAATCCTGACGGTCCAGACCGGGTTTCCCAGCAGGCTGGAGCCGATTACCACCGTGTCGGAAAGTATTCCGTGGGTGTCGAGCCGGCGCAGGGAGTCGATGAAAGAGTGAATTTCCGGGGGACTGAAGTAGCCGCCCATGCTCCCGGTGGCGAACTGTTCGGCGGCGAGCCGTCCGGCGGCGAGGTTTTTTTGGTAAAGGTAGCGGCCGTAGTCTTCGATCAGGACTTCAAAAGCCACTCCCCTGTCGCGCAGCAGTTGGATTCCGCTCGGAGATGTCAGGATTTCGAGGCTGCCGTCCTTTCCGGCCGCCATGATTTCGATTCCGGCTTGGACCGCCAATGCGCGGATTTCCGGCCCGGCCGCCGGTATCCGGACCAGGCTCCATTTCAAGCCGGCGGTTTCCACCGGCAGGTTAGCCGCCGGCAAGACGGTGCCGCTGAGGAAAAGGAGAATGGCCGCCGCCAGGGCCGGCAAGGCTTTCATTTTTTCGCCCCGGTTCAGCGGTTGATCCCGGATGAAACGATCCAGGCATCCGGATGTCCGCTGCGCTGCAGAAAAGACTGCAGGGAGCGCGCCTGGTCCCGGGTGGTGCAATCACCGGCCTGTACCTTCCAGAGCGGATCGTAGAAGCGGACGTAGACCGGGCAGGCCGGGCCGACCTGTTTGCGGACTTTTTCGGCGAGAGCCTCCGCGCT
>JAZDIG010000304.1:0-2120 GCA_043805105.1 Candidatus Glassiibacteriota bacterium
GAGTCCGAGAACTCTGGCGGTCAGGATGAAGGCCAGCACATTAATGGCCGGCCCGGAATAGAGGAATGCGGTGGCGGGGCCGAGACCTGCTCCCAGGCGATAGATGCCGGCAAAGAGCGGCAGAACGGTGCACGAACAGACCGCCAGGATAGTGCCGGAGACAGAGGCGACGCCGTAGGAGAGCGCTTTATTCGCCCTGGCTCCCAGGTACTTCATCACTGAGGCCTGACTGACGAACACCGCTATCGCCCCGGCGATGAAAAACGCAGGGACCAGACACAGAATCACGTGCTCCCGGGCGTACCACTTTGTCAGATAAAGAGCCTCTGATACTGCATTGCCGAATCTTTCCGATTCGATGGGCAAATAGTAAAAGGCAAGAAATACGGTTAGGATGACCGCCAGCGCTTTCCATTCCTTTTGCCAGTTCATCTGCTTTCTTCCCTTTTCTGCATGACTAATTGGCATTTTTGCCAAGTAGTATCCGAAAAAAATTCACCCCGACAGCTCCATCTGCTCCCTGGCATTGGTTTTCAGTACGCCCTCCACGCAACTGAAAAAATTCAGAACGCAGGCCATCTTGAGCGTATAAAAGACCTGAAGACCTCTTTTTTCGTCCTGCACGATACCGGCGTTTTTCAGAACGGACAGGTGCTTCGAGACAGTGGACATGTCTGATCCGATCAATGCGGTCAGCTCACAGACACACTTTTCCCCTCTTGAAAGCTCGTCCACGATAAAAAGCCTGGTCGGGTGGGCCATGGCCTTGATAATCCTGGCCCTGATCTCGAATTTAGCATAAGTCTTCTGATCCATTTCCCTGCCTTTCAGATGTCTAATTGGCAATATAGCCAATTTAATCTTGAACGCCAAGACTTTTTTTGTAAAAGGCCGGCTCCCGGCGCAGAAGTCACGCTTATAAGTAAATCGTGGGTCCCGCCGCAGAGCACGAACTGACCGGCCGGGCTTCTATCCCGCCGCCGCGTATTCGATCTTTTTCACCTCGATTTTCCCCTCCCTCACCTCCAGGAAAGGCTTGCCGTCCTTCACTCCGGCGCTGCCATAGCCGGTGGCGGTAGAGAGGAAGCTGCGGAAGTCGCCCCGGATCGAGGGCTTCACGTGCAGCACCTTTTCCACTGCATCGTAGCGGATCCCGGCCAAGCCCTGGACGAGGCCGTAGGAGGCCAGGGCGCGGGCGTACCAGTGCCCGCATTCATATTCGTTGAACGGATTTCGCACCCGGCCGTCGTAGCGGCTGCGCGCGGCGGCCACAATAGCGCACCCCGCCTCGATTTCCCCGACCAGCAGCAGATGGCTCGCCACCTGGTATTCGATCCCGGTCCAGACTTCGTCGCTGTAGACGAAGGGCAGGGACAGTTCGCCGCCGCGGGGCCAGGTGCAGAGCAGCAGCCCCGCCTCCCGGCCCACGGCGTAGCTGGGCCGCTGCGGGTTGGCGTGTGCGGAAAGGTCCGGCTTGAAGTTGTAGCGGTACACCGAGCGCAGATGGCTGGCGACCTTGGCCGGGTCGAGGATTTCGCCCACGCCGCACATTTCGGCGATCCAGGCCCCAAACACTCCGTCCGACAGGCAGCCCTGGCCGTACTGATACTTGGGGCCTTCCTTCTTCAACAGCTCCACCGCCTCCGGGCTGTAGTCGATATTCCAATTGTCCAGCCCGGCCAGGGGGTCGGCGTCCAGGCCCTCGGTGGTGATCTTCTGCACGAAGTATTCACCGTTGAACAGCTCCTCTTCCAGGAACTTCCGCCCTTTTTCGTACAGGGAACGGTAGCGCGAAACGTCGTCGCCGATAGCTTTGCCCATCAGCACGGCCGCTTTGAGCGCGCCCAGGTAGAAGCTCGAACACATGCCGTCCGGGCCCCAGAATTCGATGTCGTAGGTGTTGTGGTGGGGCTCCTCCAGCACGCCCCGCTGCCGGGGGTCCCAGGTGGCGATGCAGTAGTCGAGCGACTGCCTGATCCGGGGCCAGAACTCGGCCAGCCAGGCCTTGTCCCCACTGATCCGCCACTCGCGGAAGGCTTTCATGATCCCGCCGAGCTGGCCATCGCTGGCGGCGTGGAACTCGTGCGTGGTGCAGCGGATCGGCAGGCTGGCCCGGAAGG
>JAZDIG010000305.1:0-3600 GCA_043805105.1 Candidatus Glassiibacteriota bacterium
CGACAATCCCAGGCTGGAGATCGCCTGGACTATCGCCCCGGCGATCGTCCTGGTATTCGTGGCCGCCTCCACTTACGGGCTGGTGCGGAAGATCAATTATTCGCCGGAAAGCGACCTGCAGATCGAACTGACAGCTCAGCGTTTTTTCTGGAAGTATCACTCTCCGGACTACGGCATCACGATCGCGGAGGAGCCGCTGGTGGTGCCGGAAGAAAAAGTGGTGACGCTCCTGGGTACCAGCGTGGACGTGATACATTCCTGGTGGGTGCCGGCTTTCGGCGTCAAGCGGGACCTGATCCCGGGAAGGATCGCCGAGGCGTGGTTCAAGGCCCGCCGGGGCACTTACAAGGGGCAGTGCGCCGAGCTGTGCGGGCCGCTGCACGCGGAAATGCTGATCGACGTGAAAGTGGTGAGCGAACCGGAGTTCCAGGAGTGGGTCAGGCAGAAGAAGGCTGCAAGCTCGGCGCCCGAGGTTCCTGTCGATTCAACCAAAAACACTAAATCCGGGATGTAAGAGAGGAAGATGGGCCAGGCAAGCGCAGCAGATGAACGAAAAGGACCGAGCTTTTACGGCCTGGTTGACTGGTTCGTGACCGGCGACCACAAAAAGATCGGGATCATGTATCTATGGTTTGCCCTCTTCATGGGCGTGATCGGCGGGGGCTTCGCTGGGATGATCCGCGCTCAGCTGGCGACCCCGGACATGCGGCTGGTGAGTCCCGAGTTTTACAACCAGATGATCTCGATGCACGCCACGCTGATGATCTTTTTCGTCATCATCCCGGCCTGGACCGGTTTCGGCAACTATTTCCTCCCGCTCCTGATCGGCGCGCGTGACATGGCTTTCCCCCGGCTCAATGCCTTGGGCTTCTGGCTGGCGGTGCCGGCTGCGGCGCTGATGTTCGGCAGCTTTTTCGTGGCCGGCGGCGCCACCCAGGCTGGCTGGACTGCCTATCCGCCGCTTTCGCTGACCGCGTTCAGCGCTGGGCCCGGGGTCGATATGTGGCTGATGGGGGTGATCTTCATCGGCGTCTCCTCGATCCTGGGCGCGGTCAACTTCATCGTCACCGTGGTCAACATGCGCGCCCCTGGGATGAATTACCTCAGGATGCCGCTTTTCGTCTGGGCCTGGTTCATCAACGCCACCCTGATCCTGGTGGCCACCCCCGTTCTCAGTTCGGCCCTCGCCATGGTCCTCACCGACCGGACTTTCGGCACCAGCTTCCTCACCGTGGCCAAGGGCGGCGATCCTCTGCTCTACCAGCACCTTTTCTGGTTCTATTCCCATCCGGCGGTCTACATCATGATCCTGCCCGGTTTCGGGGTGATCAGCCACGTGACCGCTTCGTTCGCGGAAAAACGGATATTCGGCTACCGGGGCATGGTCACCGCCCTGGCCCTGATCGGCATTATCGGCTACCTGGTCTGGGCGCACCACATGTTCGTGGCCGGCATACCCGCCTGGCTGCAGATTTTTTTCAGCTACATGTCGATGGTGATTGCCGTACCCACCGGAATCAAGATTTTCAGCTGGCTGGCCACGATCTGGGGCGGCGCTATCCGCTTCACCACGGCGATGAAGTTCGCCCTGGGCTTTATCTCCCTTTTCATCCTGGGCGGGATGAGCGGGATCCTGCTGGCCAACGTCCCGGTGGACTATCAGGTCCACGACACGTATTTCGTGGTGGCCCACTTCCATTACGTCCTGGTGGGCGGGTCTATAATGTCCGCCTTTGCCGCCACTTATTACTGGTTCCCCAAGATCAGCGGGGCTTTTCTGAGCGAAAAGCTCGGCTCTTGGGTCTTCTGGCTCTTTTTTATCGGGGTCAACGTCACTTTCTTTCCCCAGCATTTCCTGGGGATTCAGGGCATGGCCCGCCGGATTTTCACCTACCGGCCCGAATTTTTCCCGCTGAACGCCTTGTCGTCGTTCGGCTACCTGTTCATGCTGGCGGCCGGCATCCTGTTCGTCTACGACATCCTGCGCAAGAGTTTCGGCAAGCTCCAGGAGAGGCTTCCGGATGACCCGTGGCAGGTCAACCACGTGCAGAACACGCTCGACTGGAAAGTCTCCTGCCCGCCGCCCGAGTACAACTTCAGCGAATTGCCAAAAATCGAATAAGTATCAGGAGTGCAAAATGCAGGAAGAAAAAACTCTGAATACCACCGGGCCGCAGATAGACCGGAAGATCGGTCGCTGGTTGATGGTGCTGAGCCAGATCGTGTTCCTGATCGTGGTTGTCGGCGGGACGGTCAGGCTCACCGGCTCGGGGCTCTCCATCCCGGACTGGCCGCTCATTAACGGCAGCCTCATGTTCCCGGCCAGCGATGCTGACTGGCTGGCGGTCTACCGGACCTACCACCGCGAGATCGCGGGCGTGGAGGTGACGCGTCTGGTGGAAGAGGAAGAGCCGGGGATAGTTCCGATCGGTCATTTTAAAAAAATGTTCGCCATCGAATACTTCCACCGCTTCCTGGCGGCCGCTTTCGGCCTGCTTTTCCTGTTCGTTTTCATCAAGGTGGTGCGCGACGGCCCGGCCCGGCGGAAATTCGGCATGTGGATGACTTTCGCCTTCTGTCTCCTGCTGGTCCAGGCCATGCTGGGCGGGCTGGTGGTCAAGACCGACCTCGAGGCCGTGCTGGTGGCCGTGCACCTGGGCGTGGCCTGCGTATTTTTCGCGATCCTGTTCTGGATGGGCCTGGCCGTGCTGTTCCCGGCCGAAAGCAGGCCTGACCCCGGCAGCCGTTTCTTCTACCAGGCCTCGGTCGCGGCCGGACTTCTCGTCTTTACCCAGATGCTATCCGGAGGCATGGTTGCCGGGACCCTGGCGGGCTATCACTTGAACACCTGGCCCCTGATCGGCGACTACCTGGTCCCGCCGGTCACCCTGCTCTGGAGCAGCAGCTACGCCGGCCCGGCCAACCTGCTCTACAACAAGCTCCTGCTGCAGTTCATCCACCGCTGGTGGGCGTTCGTGGCCGTGGCGGCGGTGCTTTATCTGACGGTGAAATCGCTGAAAGTGACAATTTCGCCCAGGGCCAGGCTGGGGATGCGGAGCCTGTCGGCGCTGGTCGTGCTGCAGCTCATTCTGGGGATTTTCACCCTGATCTATCAGGTACCGGCCGGCCTGGCGGTGATGCACCAGGCGGTGGGATTTCTCCTGTTCGAGCTGCTGGTGCTGTTAACCTACGAGTTCAGAAATCATGGCGTCCAGGCTCTATAGCTACCTGCTACTGACCAAGCCGCGTATCGGCCTGCTGGTCCTGCTGACCGGCGCGGCCGGCCTGACCCTGGAGGGCAGCCTGACCTCCGACCCGGGCCGCTTCGCCCTGGTACTGACCGGCCTGTTCCTGGTGAGTGGTTCGGCCAATGCGCTGAACCAGTTTTTCGAACGGGAAATTGACGCAATCATGTCCCGGACGAGGGTAAAAAGGCCCCTGCCCACCGGCCGGCTCGCTCCAGCCGAAGCCCTGGTTTTTGCCGGGCTGATCGGGGCGGCGGGAGTCTGGACCTTCGCCGGCTGGTTCAACCTGGCCAGCGCGGGTCTGTCCCTTTTCGCTATTCTGTTTTACGGGGTCTTTTACACGGTCTGGCTCAAG
>JAZDIG010000306.1:0-5744 GCA_043805105.1 Candidatus Glassiibacteriota bacterium
CCTTTCGAATGTTTACTATATCTTTCGGTTTCTTTTTGCTTGAAAACGATTCCGCTTCCCGTTATATTCCGTCCCCCAATTTACAACTCTTTTCCTGAAATGTGAGCAAAAATCCCCGTAAAACGGACAACATTCAACAGCAGCAAGGGAGAGTACGATGGCAAAGGCGCAATTCGGCTTGATCGGCCTGGCGGTGATGGGCGAAAACCTGGTACTCAACATCGAGCGTAACGGCTACACGGTGGCGGTGTTCAACCGGACTACCGAAAAGACGACGAGGTTCGCCGAGGGCCCGGCCAAGGGCAAGAAGATCATTCCCTGCCTCAGCATGGAGGAGTTCGCCGCGAGCCTGGAGAAGCCCCGCAAGGTGATCATCATGGTCAAGGCCGGGGCCGCGGTGGACGCCATGATCGACAACCTCAAGCCCCATCTGAGCAAGGGCGACATCCTGATCGACGGCGGCAACAGCCACTTTCCGGACACCGAACGCCGCAGCGAGAGCCTGCCGAAAGAGGGCTTCCGCTTTATCGGCACCGGCGTATCCGGCGGCGAATACGGCGCGCTCTGGGGCCCCTCGATCATGCCCGGCGGCCCGCGGGACGCCTACGATGAAATCTCAGAGATGCTCGTCGCGATCAGCGCCAAGGCCGAGGGGGAGCCGTGCGTCAGCTACCTGGGGCCGCGCGGCGCCGGCCATTACGTCAAGATGGTGCATAACGGGATCGAGTACGGCGACATGCAGCTCATCGCCGAATGCTACGACATCCTCAAACGCTCCCTGGGCCTGTCCAACGAGCGGTTTCACGAAATCTTCGACGACTGGAACAAGGGCGAGCTGCTGAGCTACCTGATCGAAATCACGCGCGACATTTTCAAGAAGAAAGACCCCGAAACCGGCAAGCACGTGGTGGACCTGATCCTGGACAAGGCCGGCCAGAAAGGCACGGGCAAGTGGACCAGCCAGAACGCCCTCGACCTGGGCAGCCCCATCCCGACGATCAACGCGGCGGTGGAAAGCCGGATTATCAGCGCCTACAAGGATGAGCGGGTGGCGGCGAGCAAGGTGCTGAGCGGCCCGAAACCCAGGTACAGCGGCAACCCGGATAAGCTGATCGAAGCGGTCCGTCAGGCCCTCTACGCCAGCAAGATCTGCATCTACGCCCAGGGCATGGCGCTTCTGAAGACCGCCAGCCACGAATACAACTACAACCTCGACCTCAAGGAATGCGCCCGCATCTGGCGCGGCGGCTGTATCATCCGGGCCAAGTTCCTGAACCTGATCACGGATGCGTTCAAGCGTAATCCCAATCTGCCGAACATGCTGGTGGACGAGTTTTTCCGGGGTGAGGTGCAGAGCCGGCAAGATGCCTGGCGGCTGGTGGTGAAGACCGCGGTGGAAAACGGGATTCCGAGTCTGGCGATGAGCTCGTCCCTGGCCTACTACGATGCTTACCGCAGCGAGCGGCTGCCGGCCAACCTGCTGCAGGCTCAGCGCGACTATTTCGGCGCCCACACCTACGAGCGGGTCGACCGGCCGGGCGCCTTCCACACCGAGTGGATGGAGGAGTAGTAAGGAACTACAAACTCGATCAGATAAAAGGAGCCGGCAGCGCCGCCGGCTCCTTTTTTATTCCTCGGCAGATTATCTAAACGGATTCAATTGGTTACTTTTTTGCTCTTGACATGATTCCGGTAACCTTATATATTTAATGTACGCTTTTTACTTTTCATAAAATCCGGAGGCTGACATGGACTCACCGAAAACTGACTCTCCTTCTATGCTAAACGTCAATGATCCTTCCGTACTTTCAGCTATGAAGGAGATGGAAGGAAAGAATTCAAAACCCCATAGAACCACTTTGAATCTATCCGGAGAAGCAACCGAGATACTAGGAAACTTATCCGAGGAGCTCGGTTTAACACAAAAGGAAGTTTTTAAAGACGCTTTAAATATGGCGCAGAAATTGTATCCTTCCCTAAAAGAAATTTTGTCTTCAAACAAGTTCTTTCTTCCTAATAGCTCCAAAAGAATCAGGCGTACTTATGTTCTCAGCCAATCTTTGAACAGCACACTTAAGAAAATATGCTCGCAGCATAACATTTCGAGAGACGAACTTTTAGATAGGTTATTAGTCTTCTACAATCAATTGCTCAATACGGTGACTGATATAAGAAAACAGTCCTATAAGAAGAGTTCTGAATTGATATCGGAGCTATTGAATAAAGCAGAAGATATTGAGGGAATACTCGGAAGCATGCCTTTACTGAATGATGATGTATTGAAGGAGCGATATAGCATTATAGTAACACAATTAATAACTCTGCAAACTGACATCGAAACATACTTAGAAGAAGGAATAGAAATTGAACCTTGGTAACTAATTAACCAAAGCTTTATAACAGGAGTGAACAATGACTATGGATATATTCTTTTCTTCGCATGCATGTAAGCGCATCAGCCAACGGGGAATAACAACTGAAATCGCTGAATTGATAGTTCTGTATGGAACGCCTCGACCAAAGCCAGGTGGCGTTGATGAGTATACCATAAGCAAAGAAAAGAAAAATCAGATAATTCGAAAAGCTAAAAATCTTATCCAAAATTTGGATAAGGTAAGTGGCAAAGCTGTACTCGTGAGTAGTAATTCAAATGAAGTCATAACGGCATACACTAAATCATAGTTATTGGAGGGTTTGAAAATGAGCACTTGTATTCATTGTGGCAGGGATACTGGTGATACTAATCATCAATTGATAACTATAATTTTTGCCAATGGATCTGATTTTAAAGAGAAATGGGAGAATCGTTCAGAGCAATGGAAATGTCTCGCTACGGGTAATGACTATTTGGGTAGACTTAGCGAGGAAGCGACCTCAGAAGCCCAAAAAGATTATTATTATCGTTCTAATATATTTGTATTAGACTTATTGCTATTGTTAGATCCGGAAAATGCACAATATCGCAAAGAGAGAGGTAAAACTTACTTGAAAATGGGTAAATACAAACAAGCAATAGACGACTTTACAGGGGCATTAGAGTTCAGTCCTAACGACGGCGAGATTTATTATCTTAGGAGCGAAGCTTTTAAGAACTTCGGTAAGCCTGATTTGGCCAAAAGGGATCTTGAGACAGCATCTCGGAAGGGATATAATCCATCTATGGAAAAAGAATAATTAGCTTAGTGAAAGCTTTATCTCCTACCGGAATCCAGCGAGGAACAGCGCCGGCAGATCAAGGAATCATTGATCGCGCGGTACGAACCGAATTATACCGATAATGGAGGGATTTAACAGTGCGAAAATTAATATCTGTTACGGCTTTATTCACTCTGTTGGTTGTGGGGTGCGGTCCGGTGTTGTCGCTGCATCCTCTTTATACTGACGAGGACGTGATTTTCAATCCGGCGCTTGTCGGTTCATGGGGTGAAGCCGGCGACAGCGGTGGCTGGATATTCAAGAAAGCGGAAGATAATGTTTACAGTGTAACCTTACTTGATATTGGTAGTAGCGGCGGTGACTCTCTGTCCTTGGAAGGCCATTTAATTCAATTGAATGGCTACATGTTCATGGACGTCACCTCAAAAGAATCGGCTGTGGAAAATGCCCTCGTGGTTCCGGTTCATGCGTTTCTCCGGCTGTCCCTGGAGGGCGACAGCCTGGGAATCGCATACATGGATGACAGCTGGCTGCAGGAAACTATCGAGCAAAATAAAGAACAGATCAAGCACGAGCAGATGAACGGGAGCGGTATTCTTCTTACCGCCTCACCCAAAGAGCTTCAGCAGTTGGTGTTGAAATACGCCGAAGATGAGAAAGCATTCGACCTGGAATACGGCCATCGCCGGAATTGACATTTTCCACGAGCCAAAATAGCAGATCAGACACGGTACAGGGTACCGCGTCCCGGCAACCTGTCAAACTAACCTCAGTACTCGATCCCCTTGCGGGCCGGGGTGTCCGGCGGGAACTTGATCGGCCGGACCTCGCTCACGATGTCGCACTCATCCATCACCGCCGGGGTCGCGTTGCGGCCGGTGATCATCAGGTTGAGCCGTTTGGGCCGGCCGCGGATCAGCTCGATCACGTCCTGTTCGCTGATCATTTCGTAGCGCACCAGGTAGGTCAGCTCGTCCAGCACCACCAGGTCGTATTCATCACTGTTGACTTTCTCCCTGGCGAAACGGAAAGCTTCACGGCCGGCCTTGACGTGTTCGGCCAGCTCGCCCTCCCAGGTAAAGCCCTTGCCCAGGCTCCTGAAAAAGAGTTGGTCTGCGAACTTTTCGGCCAGTTTCTTTTCTCCGGTGGGCCAGTCTCCCTTGATGAACTGCAGGAAGCAGACCTTCCAGCCATAGCCCAGGGCGCGGAAAGTCTGGCCCAGGGCCGAGGTGGTCTTGCCCTTACCGTCCCCGGTGATGAGGATCACCACTCCCCGGTCGTCCGCCTTATCCGCCATCGGTTTCTCCTTTTCGCGACAGGTCCGGATTGATTGCCGTCAGATTAAATCCGGATTTCCAGCAGGGATTGAGAAACAGTTCAAAGAGAATTAAAACAAATCCCCCTGTCGTCCCCCTTTTGCAAAGGGGGAAGTTTGAGGCCTCTGCTTACTTCGGTCATTTCAAAAGGTCGGATTGAAATCTCCCCCTTTGGCAAAGGGGGCTGGGGGGATTTTCAAAAGGCCTTTTCAAGTTATTAGTCCTCTATGAATGATGGAAATCGCATATAAGAAATATTGCTCGGGACGGAAGGATTGGCAACCGGGAGTTAATCAGACGGGGACCACCAAATAAAAAAGCCCGGAGCCGTCTTTCAGGCTCCGGGCCGGATTTTTCCGTTATTACTCCAGCGAAATCGCTTCCACCGGGCAGCTTTCGGCCGCTTCCCTGGCGGTGTCCTCAGCGTCCGTCGGAACCACCCCGACCTTCGCCACCGCCACTTCGCCCTGCATTTCAAAGACTTCCGGGCAGACATCGGCGCAGAGACCGCAGCCGGTGCAGAGGCTGGCATCCACTTTCGCTTTCATCTCTTTCCTCCTCGAAATGATTCGATTTTCCATTTATGGCGCCGGCGGCTCCCTGCCGCGGCTGAACGACGGGCTAAAATAAATAATGCGCTTCGAAATTGCGAGTTATTTTTTGTTCCGGTCAACCGGCCGCAGGATACAAAGATACGACCCGAGTCAAGGGGGACGGCCCGGCCTGACCTGGATGGGCTTGTGTCAGTCAAAAAGCGTTGCTCCGGCTTGGCCGGATTTATATAATTACGTACTTCAGGGCCGCAAAGCCAGCCCGCAAAAGCTGTATAAGGGGAGGATACTATGACCAAGATCATGGATGCCGGATATATAAAGCAAGCCTGCCGGCAGCTTAACGACAGGCTGATCGACTGGCGCAGGCACCTGCACCGGATACCCGAAATCGGGATAAATCTGCCGGAAACCGAGGCGGCGGTGAGGAGTTTCCTGGAGCCGATGGCGGTGGAACTGCAGCCCGGGTACGAAGGGATCGGGGTGGTGGCGCTGGTGCGCGGCCGGGCCGGGGATGGCCCAACCCTGGCCGTCCGGGCGGACATGGATGCTCTGGAGGTGCAGGAGGAGACCGGCTTCGCTTTTGCCTCGCGCTATCCCGGCCGGATGCACGCCTGCGGACACGACGCCCACACCGCCATCGCCCTGGGAGCGGTCAAGTTCCTGGCTGAACACCGGGAAAATTTCAGCGGTACGGTCAAGTTCATCTTCCAGCCCGGCG
>JAZDIG010000307.1:0-2486 GCA_043805105.1 Candidatus Glassiibacteriota bacterium
GAGGTCGCGGGCATCGATCCGCTGGATTTCATCCCGCGTGTAGCCGAACAGGGCCAGCATTTCCGGATTGATGTCGATAAAGCGGCCGTCCCGGGAGGTGATCGAGCGGGCCACGCGGCCCTCCTCGAACAGCCGGCGGTACCTTTCCTCGCTTTCCCGCAGAGCTTCCTCGCTCTTCCGGCGCTTGGTGACGTCGTTGAAGATCAGAACGTGGAGGGGATTATCCATTAACTCGGTTCTGACGTACTTGACTTCGAAGATCCGGCCCTTGAGCTGCGGGTCCTTCAGCTCGACTTCGCATTCGAGCGGGATCCTGAACTGGTCGATCCGGAAGCGGGACTTGCGGGTATAGATCCGGACATCGGAAAACTGGGCGGCGCCGGAGTACGTATAGAATCCCACGTGGTTGGGCGAATCGTAAATCGCATTGTGATCGATGTACTCCAGATCCGGCAGGGTGAGGCCGGTGTCGAGGTTTTTTACCCGCCGACTGATCCTTCCCCCGGTGCGCTCTACCTCGATCCGGTAGACCGTGTCCGGCTCCAGGCTCTCCGGCCGGCTGATTACGTCCGCGCTCTGTTTCTGGATCCGGCCCAGGGTGTTGTAGTTCGAACCCAGGCAGGCGGTGTAACCGTAGACGTCCGGGACCAGCTCCTCGCGGCCCGATCCGGCGCTGATCAGCATGGTCAGGTCGCAGATGAGGTTGGTGTTCGCGGGAGTCCGGGTCTGGTAGATTAGCTTGACATCCTCGACCGGGCCGCCGTACTCCCGGGAGGACATCAGGCAGCAGTCCAGCTGCTCATCGATGTGGGGCTGGTGAACGATCTGGTAGTCGCTGCCTTTTTTGATTATCGACCAGTTTTTCTCCTGCTGGCGGTAAACCAGCCAGTCGCTGCCTAACTGGTCTGCAGAAGTGGGCCCCTCGTAGCGCAACTGCCACTTTTCACCCTGGTCGTAAGGCAGGTCTTCCAGGGAGCGGATTTGCTCCAGATGCTCGTGTATCAAGTCCAGGTCGTCGCGGCGGAAAAGGACGCCGAGGTTTTTCCGTTCGCGGGCGTAGTCGATGACCTTGGTCGTCAGGCGGAGAAAATCTCCGGAATAGCCGACTATTCTGAGCTTGTCGTCGAAATAAAGCTGGGGCATGTTGAGGATGGAGCGGATCGCATAGATTTCCCTGGTTCTGACGTCCAGATCTTTTAATGAGGAGGCGTACAAGCGCTCCAACTCGGCAAGCTCGGCCTCGGCCTGCCTGGCCCTCGCCAGGCGCTCTTCGAGCTCCACGATCCGCCGCAGAAGATCTTCGTATGTTTGGCTGGTCTGCAGCATGGATAGTTTCCCGCTCTTTGAGTATGGCGCATCTTTCCGCAGCGATTTACCCGGTCCGAATCATTAGCTTTATATTATAACATAAACCGGGAAATATTTCTAATGTAAAATTAAGCCGGTCTGGCCCAGCATCGGCCGATTCGGGCTGGTGAGGAGAATTTTAGATGGCTTGCCCGACTTTGTGGTCGAGTTGGAGGGAGCCGCCCTTATTGGCGATCCAGTAAGCCTGGGCGGCCAGCAGATCGTCCAGGGAATCCAGCGGAAGGCCGAAAAGAGATTTGAGCCGGGAGTCATCGGCCAGCAGGTGCAGATTGTGCAGCCGGCCCTGGTAGGCGACGCCGGCACCCCAGGCCTCGGCCGCCGCCTCGGCCACCGTGCGGATTGCCACCGTATGGCCTGACAGGTTGAGCGTAGCCACCGGATTGGCGGCGGCCTGGACCGCCAGGATCGCGTAGATGCCGGCATCACGGTGGCTGATTATGTTGAAAACCCCGGCCTGGCTCAGGTCCACCGGCTCCCCTCTCAGCACAGCCTGCATCGGCTTCTCCAGGCCGCCGTAGGTCAGATTGGTAATGTACATCGCCCGCAGGATCACCGCCCGGGAGACATCCTCGCCCACGCCTTCCAGGACGAGCTTCAGCAGCTCCTCCTTGTTCCTGATCGACTCCCCGTATATCTGCTGCGGCAGCGGCACCAGCGGCGTATCGTCCGGCGACTGGCGGTCAACGGTCGAAGGCGGCAAGGCGTTACCCGAGCCGATCATGACGATGTCGGAGTTCTTGCGGTGGTAGGTGAAGACCAACGAGGGAATCACTTTGCCGTAAAGATTACACAGCCTCTCATATTCCCGTTCGGTTTCATGGGTGCGGAACTTGTAGCCGATTCCGTAGATCACCCAGGAGGCGTCCGCTTCGATCCCGGTCAGGTCGCTCATCATCAGGTTGAGGAAATCGACTCGGTGCAGGCTGTAGAGATTCTGGTAAGGCGCCAACCGGGAGCGCACGCGCTCCATGTTGCTGAAACGGGCCACCAGATGCACCCGCCGGCCGAGGGTGCCGGTCTGGCGGATAGCGCGCAGGAGCATTTCGGTAATGTCCATGGTCCACTTGCCGGTGGCGCCATAGATCACGATGTCCCTGTCACGGCGCTTGCCCACTAGC
>JAZDIG010000308.1:0-16682 GCA_043805105.1 Candidatus Glassiibacteriota bacterium
CTTTCACCAGCAGCTCCACCGTGGAAAACTTCGTCACCCTGGTGGGGCAGGACATCGCCGGCCGGGCCGCCGGCCGCACCGTTTATGCCGCAATCGGGCCGGTAACTGCGGAAAAGGCGGCCAGTTTCGGACTGAAACCGGGAATCGCTCCTGAAGATTACACGATCGACGCTCTGTGCGAGGCGATCTGTGGTTTTTTCAGGCCCGAATGAACCGGCTTTTTTAAGCCTCTTTCGCCGGGGGGGAAATTCACTTATAATAAGTTTGATATAGAAACAGGTGCTGCCTCAGGAATGGTTTTTGCGGAATTTCAATACTGATTCTGCATCCCGCCGGTGCCGAAAGGAAAAGCCATGCGCTTCGCGTATCCGCAATTCATTTTTCCGGCAGCTTTTGCTCTCCTGCTGATCCTTCCCCCGGCCGGCGCCCCCCAGCAGCAGGATTCTCTCGATATAGTGAAATCCCATTCGCGTCTTTTCACCAAGGGCATGTTCGATGTCCAGGCTTCCCGGGAGTTTTTCGAACGGGTGATCTGCGGACCGTCCCTGGAAGGCGTCAATTTCCCGCTGCGGTTCGTTCGCCTGCATTCGGTTGCGCCGGAGGCAGATAACCGCAACCCGGAACAGAAGCTCAACGATCTTTTCCTGGTATATATCAACTATCCCGGCGGGACCCTGCTCTGCCAGGCCGTGCAACTGGGCCTGGATTTTTTCAGCTACTCGAAAGAGATCACCACTTACGGGAAGGGCAACCTGCATACGGAGCTGAATTTCATTGGGTCGGGAAGGCGTTTCGTGAGGACCGGGATTTACTATGATTTCTGACTTTTCGGCGCTGGATTGGACAAGGGCTGTCACCTGTCGGGTGGCGGCCCTTTTTGTTAATATTCACATTATTTTGTTAAAAACCGAAAGAGAGCGAATAGGCGTGGTTGGCGCCCAACAGCCCCAGGTCCCGGTAGGCGTAATCGAGGCGGATGGTGAGGGAGTAGAGGCGATAGAGGTAGCCGCCGCCCACGCTGAATCCCCTCAGGCGGGCCTCGCTGCCGGCCGCGACCTCGTCCTGCTGGAAGCCCCAGCCCGCCCGCAGTGAAGCCGAGCTTTTGGCGTTTATCCGGTGGGTGAATTCGGCGCCCAGGCTGAAACTGATCGGCAGGTTGCTGTTTTCCGCCACCTCCACCGCGGTCACCAGGTTCTGGTTCACGCCGTGAACCAGGTCGGCGGCGGCGGAGATACGGAAGCTGGTCGGCAGAGCGAAAGTGCTGGTCTCCCGGCGCGCATCGCGCGGCAGCCGGCCCACATCCTCGCCGGGATAGATATCCTCCGGGTCTACCGTGACTCTCAGCTTATCCCCGCCGAATGTCAGGTTGGTGCCCAGGTTTGAGAGGATGAAAGCCAGCCGGAACGGGACCCCCAGCACTTCCTCGTGGTAATTGGTGCCCATGTCGAAGGCGATGGCATCCTGGGTGATCCCGAAAATGGCCTCGTGCACGTTCTTCACCGTCAAGCCCGCGCTGAAGCGGTCGCTGAAGTTATAGGCGACCGTGCCGCCGGCGGAGAGGCTGTAAGCGCTGTAGAAAGCCCCCGTGCCCTCGGGCTGGAATTCGGTGGTGATCTCCTGGTCGCCGCTGGTGAGCACGGAAAGGAAGGCGCCCAGCACCATCCGCTCGCCCCACACCGGCACGGCCACGGCCCCGTAAGTATAACGGATATCCAGCGGCCTTTCGATCGCGGCCAGGAAGGCTTCCGGGCGGTCGAGGAAACCCAGGCCGGCCGGGTTCCAGTAGATAGCGGTGATGTCATCGGCCACGCTCGAAAAGGCTCCGCCCATGGCCACTCCGCGCGGACCCACCGGGATGGTGAGGAATTCGGCCGCGCGCGTACCCACTCCGCTCAGGCCCTCCACCCGCCCCGCTCCCGGGTTGGACGAGCCGATCCCCGCATACCCGGATGCCGCCGCGGCCGGCGAAGCAGCCAGCGCCGCGGCCAGGGCCAGTAAGACGATCGTTTTATCTATTCTCTGCAGCATCCCCATAGTTTCCCGTCTACTGGATGATACTGAACTTGCCGAGAGTCTTTTCTCCGGTTTCCAGGTCCCGGATGTGGAAATAGTAAATCCCGCTTGCCATCTGGTCGCCGAAACGGGTGGTGAGGTCGAACGAATACTGCCCGCTGTTGCGGTCGCCGGTCGATCCCACCGAACCCTGCTCGCCGGGACCGTGATGAAGCACGTTCACCAGGTTGCCGCTCACGGTGTAGATGCGTATTTCGGCCCGCAGCGGCAGATGGGTGAACATGATCGAGCGCTTGTTGGGTCCGGAATCGAAAAGACTCGAGGCGATATACGGATTCGGCACCACTTTTATAAGCGACAGCCGCCCCGGCACGCTGGACTTCTGGGCGGGGGTGAGGTTGAGCGCGATGCGCATGCCGGCGAACGGAGCGCTGAAGCGTACGCTCTGGTTGGGTATCTTGAGGAAAGCCATGTTCAGAATCCACCGGTCGCCGGCCTTGGGCCTGAAAACGATGCCTCTCAGCTCCAGCTCGACTCCCCGCACGTAGAGGCTCAGCCTTTCGGTGCCCCCGCCCACCTCGGAGTCCGGCACGTAGACCGCCTCACGCGCCAGCCTGGTGACCCGCTGCTCCCTGGGCGTCTCGATCTGGTCCTGATAGATTTCCTTGTAGCTGAATTGATTGAGCGGCAGAAAGCCCCAGCCGTCAGCCACCAATTCGTTGAAGCGCACCGGCACGTTGTTGGCCTGGTCCCGGACTTCTATTTTTGTATCGGTGACCCAGTCGATCACGATCGAGCCGGGGGTGAACTGGCCGGCCACGTTGAGAGTCTTGGAAACGAAGCCGTTGAGCTGCAGGGCCACCAGCGGCTGGCGCAGCAGGAAGGGCGGGAAGGTGAGCAGGGCCGGCCGCTCGTAGCTGCCGGCATCCCCGGTAACGAGCGGCAGGATGGAATCGCTGCCGGCGGGCTTGATCTGCAGGGGCGCCACCTTGGCCCAGCCCAACCCGCCCTCGCGGAAGAAGGCCGTACCGTTGAACAGCGGGCCGTCTGAAACCAGCGGCCCGCTGAACACGAACGGCTTCTCCTGGTCGACCATTTCATCGTCTGGATAGAGTCCCTCGATTTCATGCCAGGGAATGGTGAAAGTGCCGTTGGTGGTGACATGGCCCAGGGGGTCCTCGAAGTGCACGTAATGCACGTGGTTGCGCGGGTCCTTATTGGTGTGCTCTATCGAGTCCACCACCAGGTAGCCGCCCAGCTCCGGTACGTTCTCGGGGTCGATCACCACCACCTGGCTCTTCTCGAAGGAAAAGGCGCCGGTGGTGGGGGGGATCGGCGTCGTGAAATCGACTACCATGCCGCGATAGGTAGCGTCGCCGCCGATGAAGTACCGGAATTCCCAGGCCGGCGGTTCACCTTCCGTTACCTCGTTGCCGAAGCCGTACACCTGCTTCCAGGTCCCCGAGCCGGAGATGAAGGTGGAGGATGAAGTGCGCGGGATGGCCATCTGGTAAAAACGGCCCTGGGCATCCTGACGCCGGAAGTTGATACTGGATTCCAGCGATTCATCGCCGATCAGAACCGGGTTGAAGTCATAGGCGGTCACCGCATAGAAATGCGGCACTCCGTTGACCAGTCCGCCGATGTCATCGCCGCGGTCGGTGAAGCTGAAAGCCAGGCCGGTGTTGGAACCCAGCGGGATTTCCTCCACCACGTCGTCCAGGCCCTGGCTGGTCCTTACCGCGCGCGTGATCTCGTAGGTCTGGTACTGGTCGTCCAGGTCGTACTGGGCGATCAGCTTGGCATCGTCGGGATTGCCGGTAAGGGAGCGGTAGACGCGGAAGCCCTCGAAGTCCCGCTCTCTATAGCTCAGGCCTGGGAACTGCTCGACCGGCGGATAAGCGGCGGCAATGCCGGTGCTGGCAAACGGGTCGACAGTCTCCACCGGGGTATCGTCCCAGGTGATGGTAACCTGCCTGTCTCCGGGAATGAGCTTCATGTTGGGCGGAGGCGGCGGCGATGGTACGATGAAGCCGTTGCGGTGCACTTCGCGGGCCACCGCCGAAAGCTCGATTATCGGCTTAAACTCGCCGGCGACTGTGAGGTTGTTGAGGTCGACCTCGGCTTTGGCCGGCCGGGCGAAGTAAAAGGCGGCCACCACCCGCTTGGCCTCGGCGTCCGGAGTGTTGAGCAGGTCGAAGGGACCGCTGACGATGTTCTGCCGCAGGTCGCTCACTACATCAGCCAGGATCAGGTTCGCATAGGGATCGTAGACCGGCACGCGCACCTCGTGCGGGTCGCCGGAGAGGATACGGTACGCCTCGGCGTCGTCCTGCGGGTCGGGCCGCTCGCCGCCGTTGGTGTTGACCGTGAACAGGCTCATCCGCTCGGCGCTCTCGTTCAGCACGTCCTGGTCGAACTCGAGGAAGAGGCTGGTGCGCGGGTCCTTGATCCCGGCCGCCACGATTTCGCCGTAGGTTTCATCGGTCAGCCCGTTGCCCTGGGGAAAGAGCGGATCGGGATTGTCGATACCGTCCTTGTCGGTGGGGCTTTCGAGGAAGCTGGTGCCCAGGAAGGCCGGCGGGCCGCTGAATGCCGCTTCCTTGAAGTCCGAATCGAAGGCGATCGACATGTTGCGCACCGGACTCACCGCGCAGCGGTCGTCCAGGGCGTTCTCACCGATGTCGAAGTCGTCCTTGATGTTGACGTAGGCTTCGATAATGTCGTAGCCCGGGACGATGTCGGGATCGGTGACGAAGTCGCTGACATTGAACACGTCCCAGATCACGAACATGATGTCTTCCAGGTCGTGCAGGCTGTAGAACAGCACGTGCTGCTGGACCTTCACGCCCAGCCGGAGGGCGCCGGCAGAGGTGTTGATCGGGCCGTCGATATCGGTGTAGATCGACACTACGTCCTGCTGGCTGCGGACATCCGGAATGAGTTGGCCGAGAGTCGGGCTGTTCGGGTTCGAATCTTGAATCCTGAATTCGGCGGGCCATTCGTCCAGGTCTAAGGGCGTGGTCGAAAAATAGAGACGGCTCTTGGGATCGTCGGCGTCCTCGCCGGGCCTGCCCTCCCGCCACTCGGCATCGAAAACAAGCTGGGTTTCGACGATGTCGGTCGGAATCCCGTCGCCGTCGGAATCGATGATGCCCATTACGTGCAGGCCGGCGGCGAAGATGTAAGCGTCCTCGCTGCCGGTGGGCCAGAAGCCGCCGGGAGTGACGCTGCCCCGGTTGGGGTCCACCGCCAGGTAGCCCGAGTTGGCCATGTTGAATTCGATCCGGTTGCCGGTGGTGATCCGGGTCTGGAAGGCGGCCAGGCCGGGCCCGGCGCTGGCTTTCTGCTTCACGCCGGGACGGGCCGCCTCCAACCGGGCCGTCATCGGCAGGAGTCCGGCCAGGACTGCGCAAAGGGAAGCGTATTTTACTATCGAGCTCGTCAAGCGGTCACCCTTCAGAAGTCCACCGTGATTCCCAGCCTCACCTCGATCGGCCGCATGTAAGCGCGCGGGTCGTCGAGGCTGGCGAGCATGTTGGCCAGTTTCAGCGCCACGATCTCGTTCTTGCTGATGAACCCGTCACCGTCGATGTCCTGGATTTTGACCAGGTCTACCGCATCGTCGCCAGGCAGGTTGTCCATCTGGTCGGACAGGCTGAGCCGGTCGGTCTTTTCGCCCCTGGAGTCGGTGAAGTCGGGCCGGTCGTTGAACGCCTCGTCCAGCATGTAAGCATCGACTCCGGAGCTGCCGGTGGTAGGGTTGATGTAATCGATATTGTAATTTTTCCAGTTGAACAGGTTGTGGATTTCGCCGAACAGCGCGACACGCCAGCGCGATCCCGGCACGCTCAGCGGCTTGTTGATCCGCAGGTTCAGGGTTTTGTAGCTCGGCCCCCGCTCGTTGTTGTTCATGCTTACCGGATGACCGTTCTGCGCCAGGGCGGTGTATGGCTGGCCGGTGGCGAAGCTGAAAGTGGCGTAGCCGTGAACGTCGCGGAAGATCAAGTCCGGCCGGCCGCCCGCGGCAAACAGGCGCGGCAGGCGGAAGTCGAACTGAAGGTTGAGCTGATGGGTGCGGTCGTAGTCGATGGGAGTGAGCTGCCGCGGCGGAGGCTGGACTCCGCGCTTGCCGGTCACCGGGTCGAAGAAGGTCTGCCGGCCGAAAGTGAGGATGTACTCCTGGGGATCGCTGCTGGTAGCCCGCGGAAAACTCAACGTGTAGGCGGCGTTCAGTCCCCAGTAATCTCCCATCCGGCGGGCGAAGGTCACTTCCAGGCCCTTGGTGCTCACCCTGTCCCGGTTGGTGTAGACGCTCAGAATGGCGTTGCTGCGGGTGGAGTTCCGGTTTGCTACGCCGCCCAGCTCGAGCAGCTCCTGCGGAGTTATCTGCCGGACGGCTTGATCGCCTTTACTCTCGCTGTGGTAGCCCACGAAATCCAGCCGCATCTTGTCGGAGAGGATGGTGGTGAAGCCCATCTCGAACATGATCGTCTGGCTCATTTCCAGATGCGGGTTGCCGAAAATGTTGTTGGTGTTGCCGCCCAGGTCGAAACGGAAGTCCTGGTTCGAGTGGGAGAAGACGTCCTTGAAGCTCGGCTCCTGGAAAAAGTGGCCGTAGCTGAGCCTGATTTGGGAGCGGTCGGTAACCGGGTGAGCCACCGAAAGGCGGGGACTGAGGAAGGTCTGCGCCTGGGGCTTGTAGAGCGGGTCCCCGGGCAGGCTCTCACCGATCACCCGCGGGAAGTCGGTGTTGTAATCCAGGTAATCCAGGCGCAGGCCGTAGTCTAGGACCAGGTCGCCGAAATCGGCGATGTTCTGCACGTAGGCCGAGGCCAGAACCGGGCGGACGTCGTAATAGTCCTGAAACACGCCGCCGGTGTGGCTGAAATCGCGCTCGGCGATGTGAAAACCCTTGAAGTCCACGCCGGTCTTGATCCGCAGGATACGGCCGAGCTGGTTTTCGAGGTCGGCCTTGAACGAGAGCCGGTCCTCGAAGCTGTTCTCCAGGTTGGTCAACAGGCCGCTGTTGAGGAACAGGGTCGAATAGCCGCCCCGGCCCTCGGGCAGCTGAGTGATCGAAGTGGCGAAGGGGATGTTGGCTCCGGGCGTGGCCGAGGGCCACAGGCCGCGGTCCCGCTCGCTCTGCGAACTGGCGCCGGTCGGATCCTTTTGTTCGTCCTCCAGGCCGTTATTGGTCGAGTTGCGGTAAGTGTCGTTGTAGGCGGTGCGATCCTCGTCGATAAGCACGATGTCAGTCAGCCCGAATCCACCCCAGGTCTGTCTCTTCAGGGACTCGATGGTCGGAGTACCAACGTCCAGCAGGTTACGGTAGATATTGGCGCGCAGCTTGAGGTTGGTGTTGCGCAGGGCGTTCTGGTTGAGAATCCAGTCGAAACCCGCGGTGCCGTTGAACGTGCTGATCCGGGCGGAGATGTTGGTGCGCAACGGGTTGTTGAAGATGTTGGAATGGATGTAGGAACTCCGCTGCTTGCGGCTGGTCTGCACGGTGGCCAGCCACTTGAGATTGTCGGTCTGGTACCAGGTGAACTTCCCGGCCACCGAAAGCTGGTCATCGCCGTTGCCCGGGAGCCGGGCCGGATTGGAGTTCCGGAACACGCCGGCGAAGCTGGCCTGCCGTTTGTCGTCCAGGGTGCCCGGCACCGCGTCCGGGCCGTCGAAAGTGTCGCCGAAAATGAAGCGGCGAGTGTCGCCCACGCCGTCGTGGTTGGTGTCCTCGAACCAGACGTTGGCGAAGGAGAACTGGTCGAGCGGCTGGATGCCCGGGTTCAGGCCGTCCGCATCCACCGCACCCCCACCCTCGCGGCTGGCCGGAGAACCTGGATCGTAGAGGCCCAGGGTGGTCAGCATCTGGTTCAGCTTGTCCAGGAAGGCCTGGTCGATACCGCGGAACCCGCCGCCGGTGGGGGAGCGGTCGACCCGGCCCAGCACTTCGGCCGAGACGAACCAGGCGGCCTGGCCGAACAGGGGCAGCGGCCCGCCCACATCGGCCTGCAGACGGTTGTAACCGTAATCGTGGCCGCGCGGCATGAAGCCGTCGCTGGTCAGCCTGAGGGTGCCGCTGGTCCGGTCACCGCCCTCCCGGGTCACCTCGTTGACCACTCCGCCGCCAGCCTGGCCGAATTCGGCGCTGAATCCGCCGGTGATGACGCTCACCTCCTCGATGGCATTGGTGGCGACCTCCAGCGGGGTGTTGTCTGCGGCGTAGGGCCGTTCGTTGAAGCTGCGCACCAGCATGCCGTCGATGTAGACCGCCTGGCGGCCCTGGCGGCTGCCGCGGATGTTGAACTGGCCGTAAGGGTCGGTGGCGATCCCGGCCTGCAGGCTGATTATCTGTTCGATGGTTTCGGCGGGAATGTCCCGGGCGGTGGCGGAGTTGAAGTGCTGAGCGGTCTGGACGTTGTCGCGGGGCACCAGCGGCTCATCGCCCGCCTGCACCGTGATCCCCTCCATCTCGATCACGCCCGGCTCCAGCGCCGCATCCACGGTAGTGGTGTGACCGGCTGAAAGGGAAACCCCCGCCACGGTCCGGCTGCGGTAGCCGGTGTGGCTGAAAGTCACCGAGCGCTTGCCCACCGGCACGTTGAGGATGAAATAGTAGCCGTCCGCGGCGCTGACGTTACCCAGGCGGGTGCCTTCCACCAGTACCTGCACCCCGGCCAGCGCCTCGCCGGTGGCTGTATCCCGCACCGTGCCCTCGATCTTGGCCGCGGTCTGCCCGAAAACCGGGGCGGCGATTCCGGCGGCCAGCAGCAGGGCCGGCAGGTAAGCCGAGAGTCGGGAAAGACGGTTATTTTGCATGGCCCGGGTCAAGTCAAGTGACAGACAAGATTAAACTTCCATGCCGCAGCAAGGTAGCCAGAGCGGCCGGGTCTGTCAAGTTCGCCGTAACCCCGGCAATTTACTGGCATTATTGGATGTTCCCCATGGATGAATGCCCGGAATGAACTGCGGGAGGGAGACCGGTAGCTGATGAATTCGATTTTCCGGTTATACCGGTGAAAGACCGGGAAGTTCCAGGTGATTTCTGCAAGCTGCGGGGACCGGTTTATCCGGGCGGAGAAGGCCGAACTGGCTTGACACCCATCGGTGGCCGGCTTAGATTAGCGTCCGGCCGGAGCTGGTTATCCGGCCGGGTAATTAAATATAAGGAAGAATCCTGGAGAGGTGCCCGAGCTGGCCGAAGGGGCACGATTGGAAATCGTGTGACGGTAACCCCGTCCGAGGGTTCGAATCCCTCCCTCTCCGCCATGAATGTGGGGCGGCCTGTCAACCGACAGGCCGCTTTTTTATTAGACAGCAAAGTCAGGCGAGGATCAACCGTTTTGGAGTAGACGGCGCTCAAAAAGCGGCCCGGATTCGAAAAATTTCGCAATGGCGGCTTTCCCCTACTTCCAAAACGCCGTGACTTTTTATATTATTAAACAGAACAAGATTTGATAATTAATATTTAAGATTTTTCGCAAATACTAAAATAATCCGCAAGTCGTTGCCGGCTAAAATTCTAAACCTGATAACACAATTTACCGAAGTAGTTATTACCGGCGGTTGCGACGCAGATAAAATTTTTCAATGACCGGGACACATCTTGCGCCAGGCCCGCTGAAGCCTCAATATTGAGATGTCGCAATTCCAATAATTCTCGCAACACAGAGCAGGGCGTAGTAATGCTGGTCAGTACCGAACATCTGATTCCCGGCATGCGGCTGGATAAGGACATCGAGCTCAAGGCGGGAAGTTATCTAATTACCCGCCGGGACCTGAGCGATGGCGTGCTTACTGAAAAAGTGATCGAATCCATCCAGAAGTTCTCCCATCAGATCGTGCCCATCGAAAACCGGATCTTCATCGCCGATGACAAATTTGCCCTCGAATACATCAGGACGGTGCTGGGCAGCGACCTGCAGCGGATCGCCCGGGAGGTGAGTTCCGGCAAGCTTTACCCCGATTTCCTGGCCCAAAGCGAGATACAGGTCAAAGTCATGCGGGTCATGGAGCTGCTGTTTTCCAACCCGGACATTATACGGGTCGTCTACAATGCCAAGTTCAACAGTTCTCCGGCTAAAAGCCCGGTGGACCTGATAATCGACCACAGCTTCAGGGTGACTCTGCTCTCGCTGGCTTTGGGCTTGAAAATGGGCTGGAGCATAATCGCCCTGATGAGCCTGGGAACCGCCGCCCTGATCCACGACATGGGGATTTTCACTACCGATCCCTATCCCAACCTCGAGAAGCTGGACGAGATGAGCGAAAGCGAGCTCACCGGGTTCGTCAAGGCTCATCAGTCTGAGGGTTGCAGTCTGTTCGAGCGCCAGGAAGTGGCGATGAGCGATTATCACAAGATGGAAATCGCACACATCGTGGATAACCACCATTGCCCCAATCTCGACGATACGGCTCACCGCAGCACGGTCATCTTCTATTTCTGCGATCTGCTGGACGAAATGATCTCCCACCTGCCCCATGGAGTGCGCTACAATTTCACGCCTGGTCAGCTAAGCGTGCTCGGCAAGCGATTCAGCCGGAGAGTAGGGCTGGTCGAGCTGCTCTCCGGCCTGGCCCGTCTCTACCGGAATAACGGTGGGTTTTCCTGGGAAATTATTTCGAACCTGGCACAACTGTTCCGGATGATGGAGCTGCTGAAGCCGGATTTCGGCGAAAAGCTGCAGAAAATTATCGACTGGTGCCCCTTCGATTCCGCTGCGGCCACGCCTGCGCCGGACGGAAATTTCAGCCCCCATTCGATTTACTGCCGCCGGAGCCTGGAGGAAGATTTCTACTGCGAGCACCTGCTTTTCGTCAAGGTCCAGGTTCACGCTGCCGGCGGCGGGACCGTGGAGCACCTGAAATGCGGCGCACTCGGCCCCCGTCTCCAAAAGCTGCTCGAACAGGACGAGGTCTGACGCCAGGTGCGGATGGACTCCTGATACGAGCCTTCAATGCTTACTCATATTTCTGCATAATTAAGATTGAAATTTGCGCGGTTTTATTTTATCTACACTGCAAGACATCCCGCAGAGTACCGGTCAGAAACCACACTCGAGGGAAAGTGACATGCATATCAACCGGGTGTTCTCCAGTCGGCGGTCTTTGTTGCTGGCGGTGTTCAGCGCGTTGGTCATCCCGGTTTCGCTGCTGCGGGCCGGGGAATTCGACGAGATCGACCGTCACGCCCTGAACGCACCGCCGGAGATCGTTTCCAACCTGGATTCTCTGGTCGACTACCTGGTTCGTCCGGCCCATAACGAAGTGGAGAGGCTCAGGGCCATATTCCGCTGGATCACGGCCAATATCGTCTACGACAGCGAGGGCTTCTTCGCGGCATTTTCCACCCAGTTCGAAACCGCCCCGACCAAAGAAAAGCCCGAAAACAAGGAGGGAGCCGGGCAGGCAGAGGCCGCCGGCGAGGCACTCACCCCGGAAATGGTGCTGCAGAGACGAATCGCCAACTGCGACGGCTATTCCCTGCTGATGGAGGCCATGGCCAAGCGCATCCAGCAGATGACCGATCTGACCCAAAGAGTCACCAGTCTCAAAATTGTGAAGATCAAGGGCTTCGCCAAGGGCTTTGGCTACCGGGTGGGTTCGGGATTCGATAAAAGTAACCACGCCTGGAACGCGGTGAATATAAACGGCGAATGGAAGATGATCGACTGTACCTGGGGGGCGGGTCATCCCGACGAGCGGGGCCAGTTTGTTTCGGAGTTCGAGGACTACTATTTTCTCACTCCGCCGGCTGAGCTGGTCTACACTCATTACCCCGAGGACCCTGCCTGGCAGTTTATCGACCGGAAGGTGACGAAAGATGAATTTATCGGCCTGGCATTCCTCTGGCCCGCGTTTTATAAATACGGTATGCACCTGAACACTCATCCCGGCGCGATCATCCAGACCGGCGGGGAGATCGAGATTAGTATCGGAGCTCCGGACAGCCTGCTTCTGGATGCCGACCTGATAGGAGGCGGCCAGCTGCTGGAGGGCAATTACACATTCATTCAGAACGAGCAAGGCGGAAGCCGGATCAAAGCGGTGTTTCCGCGCCCCGGAGAATACGTATTGAGGCTGTATTCCAAGGTCAACGGCAGCGAGGAACCGTATAAAGAAACCCTGAACTACAAGGTGCTGGCCTCCGCAGGAGAGGGAGAGAATATCGGCTTCCCGCTGGTTTACGAAAAGTTCCTGTCGAACCGGGCCTGCCTTTATGAGCCGCTGCAGGGCAGGCTGAAACGGGGCGCAATCGTTTCGTTCAAAATCAAGGTGCCGAATGCGGCGAACGCGGCGGTGGTAGTCGATGACCGCTGGGAACAGCTCGCCAGCGTGGACAGCGTATTCGGCGGCGAGGTGACAGTGGACGGAGCCAGTGTGGGAATCTACGCCCGCTTCCACGGCAGCCTCGACTACGACTGTCTGCTGGAATACGAGACGGAATGACAGCTTACGGCCCAGGAGTGCTCTCCGGAAAATTCATCCCGGTCTCTTGGCCCGGAATCCCTTCCAGGTCAATCGCATTATTGTCCATATCCCGGTTCCGGGTCTCATCTTCCAAACCCTTAATCGGTTCTCTTCCGGAAGCTCCCAGCCGTTATACGGCGAAAATCCATGTCACAGGCTCAGACGGATTCGATTCGCCGAAAATATTCAATTGCCGATTTTTTTTACCGGAATTCCGATCTGATTCTGAACCTGAATAATAGCGGTGAAATTCGGGGAACCGAAGAGGCTGCTGCGATTATACGCAGCCGGAGTATTAGATGAAAGTCATCCAGGTGGGAGATATCGCCAACGTGGCGAGGACTCTGACCAAGGGGCTGCGAGCCGAGGGTGTCGATGCCCGGCTGGCGCTGATGCCCAAGCCTGCTGATGTGGAAGAATCCCAGGCAGGGGTGGACATTATCCGCACGCCGTTCCGGACGCTGACCCAGACAGTCCTGTTGAGCCGGCTGTTCGGACGTTACTGGAAATTCGACATCTTTCACGCCCATGCCATGTATAACATTCTCCTGGGGCAAATCGGCAAGCTCAATGTATCCCACTTCCACGGCGATGACCTGCTGGAGCTCGCCTCTGGAGATTCCTTCCTGGGCGGCCTGATGATCAAGGCAATACACAGGACCGGACACATCTGCGTTTCCACCCCGAACCTGCTGGAAGTGTTGGCCGGCTTCGGTGTGGACCTGGGGAAGGTGACTTTCCTGCCGAACCCGGTCGAGGCGGATCACTTCCGCCCTAAAGACGATATTCAGCCGCTCGGTGAGGATGAGGGTACGGTCAAGCTGTTTCATCCGACCAGATTTCAGCATAAAAAACGTAACGACAAGCTGTTCGAAGCCTATGCCGAATTGCAGGACAGGTATCCGCTGAGCCTTTATCTGATCGAAAACAAGAGTTTCAGTCCCGCTCACGAAGAGATGCTGGCGCTGATCCGAAAACTCGGACTGAAACGCGTCAATTTTCTGCCGAGACTGCCTCACCGTCAGCTCGTGGATTATTACAACGCCGCCGATATCGTACTCGATCAATTCGGCAGCCCGGCTATGGGTTTGGTGAGTCTGGAAGCATTGGCCTGTGGCAAGCCGGTTGTTTCCACCTACCCGCTGCAGAGCGGCAGTTATCCGGAAAAGCCCCCGGTGCTGAGGGGTTTTACCGTGGCTGAAATCAAGGAGTCGATTGCGTACCTGGTCGAAAACCGGGAAAAATGGACGGAAATCGGCAGGCGTGGACGAGAATGGATCTTGAAGAACCACGCCCTGCCCGTAGTCATTGCACGGCTGCTTGAAGTGTACAGGAAAGTACTGGAATAGGGGAATACATCCGGCAGGAGAATGAACGAGGCGGAGCCTGGGCGGTTTATGACTTCTTTGCCAAGGCTTTTCATAGATTCCGCGAAGGAGGCCTGGTTCCTCTACAGGTTTCTCCTCAGGTCGCATTCTCAATTATGGCAAAATACTTAAATACTCATAATAAGTTCCGCCCCACTTCTCTTTAAACCGGCGGATATTTGTTTCTTTTTCTGTTTTTGGATCAGGGTTTATGCCTGCCAGGTCAAAGGATCGCAGCTTGTTTTCGTGAGCCCACTGAATGATTTGCCACTTGACCAGGTCCGGACCGTTAAGTTTTTCCTGATAACTTCGCTCAGACTGAAATGATCCCAGTTCCGCAATAGAGGCACCGTAACCCCAGACCGATAAGCCGGCGATAATTTCCTCCTGGTGTTCAGCCACAAAAGTTTCATAAATACAAGCTGGACGAAAATACCGCCACATGGTCTCAAAATCCTGAAATCCATACATCGTTTTCTCATACCTTTTTGCGCAATTTTCGGCAAAATGGTAATAGGTTTTTAACTCTTCGATTGTTTTAATCCTTCGCACCGTGATTCCATCCTTCAACGCCTTTCCGATTCTATTTCGCGCCGCGTGTTTAAAACCAGCTGAAATTATTTCAGGCTCCGGAGTCAAATCCAGCTTGAAAGAGGCCCATTTCCTGGTTTTCCAGTGACCTGGAAGTGCAGGACTCATGGCGATCGGCCATTCGCCTGATATCAGCTTAAGTCTCTCTTTTCGCGCATAGTTGTCCACAGACTCCGCCAGGCAGAGGTATGCCGCCTGATCTGCTCCACTGAAAGAAACGGGCTCCCCATACCACAGCAAAGTTCCGAACCTTCCGGAAAGAAGAGACAGAGCGGTATGCCTAAATCTGTTCCGCGACCCTTTTAGATGGAAAGGAGAACAGGAAAAGAGTAACAGTTTCAGCAAGAGTTTTCCGCCTCGGCAGATTGATAAATACAGCGGCCGGAAGCCCGAAAGCTCTTCCAGACGGCCGGCAAAAAAAGTAGTCTGGTACAGGGTCAATGATTCGGTCTCTCCCTCAAGGAGGGTTTCGTCCCAGCCCGGATCAGGTTTATCGATTATATGTACCTCGTACTTATTCATTCCTCTTCCTGCATATACTCTTTAGTCCGGGGATGACTGCCGGAAAACGATGAAAGGAACTGTCACGGACGCTTTTTATTTTTAATAGTCCTTGATAGGATTGAAGTTAAAACATATTACAAAGATTCGAACCAGTCAAGAACCGCAGCCAAAAAAAAGTCGGCGCTTCCAAGGACCCGCAGGCGGCTTCCTTTTTCAGGCCTTCTCCTTCGAAAAGCCGACGATAAGCACCCAGGGTCGACAGGTCGTTGCCAGGTTCGATAACCCGGATTACAGCTTCCGCAGCCCAGCTATGGCGGCAATCACCCCGGCACCGGCTGCCCGGCTGCGGTCAAGGTAACCAGCCGTGCTTGAAAGACCAGTCGATATCGCGGCACGGTAATGTTTGCAAAATACTGAATGTGGATTAAGATAGATAACTGTTGTCTCGGCTCGATTCGATCGATGGCCGAGGGTCTCTCGAAAATATCCAGGAGCAGATCATGGACCTTGGCAGCCGTCAGTACCCGGAAAAACTCGTAGTCAGGGTCAACGAGCTCTACCATGACCTGTTCAGCGGACGTTACCATCAGTCGCACCCGGAGATCACGGTCAGGGAGAAACTCAGGTGGGAAGCAGTCGGCCGGCGTTATTTCAATCTCCAGCGACGGCTCACCGTACTCGACGTGGGCAGCGGCACCGGGTTCGTGCCTCTGGCTGTGGCGCCCAACCTGAAGGAAGGCGACCGGTTCATCTGTTCGGACGTTTCCGCCGGCATGCTCGACCAGTCTCGCAATAACCTCCTGGCCGGAAATTTCAGGTGCACTTTCGACTTTGTGAAGATTGATCCCGCCGCGCCGTTGCGCATCCTGCCGGAAGCAGGTACTATCGACATCGCGACATTGAATTCAGTGCTGCACCATATCAAGGATACGGCAGGATTCCTGGGTGAGCTGGACAGGCTGCTCAAGCCTGGCGGACTGGTCGTGATCGGCCACGAGCCCAACCGGTACTTTCTGGTCAACCCTCTGCTCAAAGGGTTTAGCCGGCTGACCGCGCCTCGCATGCTGATCGACAGCCTGGCGCTGAAATATTCGAGTTTCAACCGGTTGAAGAAACTGGCCCGGTCCTTATTCCGCAGCCGGGTGGAGGCGGCCAATGAGCACGAGAGGATGACCGCGGAAATCAACCGGATCCTGCTGGCGGAAAAGGCGCTGGAAATGGAGCTGCTGCCGGAAGAAATCAAGCTGATAACGGATATCCGGGCGCGCGAGGGCTTTGCCCCGGACAATCTGCTGACAGGATACGAAATGGTGGAGCTTGATACCTACTGCTATCTCGGCGGAGAAGTCGAGAGAGACAGTTTACCGGCGCGAAGCTATGAAAAAATGATGCGGAGACTTTTCCCACGCTCAGGTGCGATTTTCCTGGCGGTGCTGAAAAAGGCACCGGCTGCCTGAATCGTAAGCCGGTCAGGTTACTCCTTCCGCTGATTCCGCTCTTCGTCACGAATTGCCGCTGGCTGGCGGCGGCGTTGCGGTCTTTACGCAATGGATGTAATAAGACCGGCAATACTTCCAGGCAAAGGCATAGCTGCCGATCCACTTGAAGAAGGCGTACCAGCCGGGAAGAAATCGGACCAATCTGCCGGGAGGGTAGAGCAACATGACCAGTTTGCGCGGCAGGGCATTCTTGAGCCGCCAGGGAAGCCAGAATACCAGTGAAGGCAGGGGATTC
>JAZDIG010000309.1:0-5109 GCA_043805105.1 Candidatus Glassiibacteriota bacterium
TTGATCCGGTCCAGGCACGGGGCGAGCTTTTCAAGGTATTCCTTCTTGAACCAGCGTCCGTTCCTGCGGTTGTCACCCTCGGCGAACCGCGGCGGGTCCTCCGGCCGGAACTTGTCCAGCAGGAGCCCCTGGGCCATCGGACTGAAAGCGACGAAACCGAGGTTCTTTTGGGCGATGAGCTTCGCCACCGGCGACAGCGGCTCGATCATCATCACGTCCAGAGCGTGAGCCCGCGCCTGGAGCACGTCCGGGTCCACTTTCGGGACCACCCGCACGAAGTCCTCCACCCGGTAGGCGCTCTGGCCGATAAACCTGATCTTGCCTTCGTCTTTCAGCCGGTGCATCAGCTCCACGGCATCGTCCAGGTAGCGGTCGTCCGGGCCGAAATCCGCATGGTGGAAGTAATAGAGGTCCACGTAATCGGTCTTCAGGTTTTCCAGGCTCTGTTCGATCTGGTGCCGGATGTGCAGCGGGTGGTAGGCGTGTTCGGCGCAGCCCTGGAACCAGCCCACCTTGGTGGCGATCACCAGCTCGCCGCGCCTGCCGGCGACCAGCCTGCCGAGCATTCGTTCGCTGCGCCCATTGCCATAAACGTCCGCGCTGTCCCAATGGTTGCAGCCCAGTTCGAGGCCGCGCGCCACGGCCCGGGCCGCCTCGGCCTCGTCCAGCTCGCCCCAGCCCACCGGCTGGCCGTCATTCCAGTTCGGGCCGCCGAGCGTCCAGCAGCCGAGGCTGATTTCGCTCACCGCCAGGCCGGTCCGGCCCAGCCGCCTGCGGACGAATCCATTGCCGCTTTGCTGTGCCATTGCCCTGCTCCTTCCGGTTTGATGCTTATCTGCCCGCCCGCCCTCACCCGTTTGCCTCCCCCTGTGGGGAGCGCCAAAGTTAACGAACTATCACCGGACACACAAGGCGTTTTCCCCTGTCTTCGAGTTCTGCCTTTTTTGCGGCAGAATCCCGAAAGCGGTAATCCCCAATTAGAGTTTTTCTGTTGCTCCAAAGAGTGCCGCTGTTTTAAGATGAATATGAGAATGATTCGCTCGCCAATAAAAATGTCTCGGAATACGGATTGATTATTTGCTGATATTATTGACTTTATCCCTATCACTTCAGAATTGACTTTAAATTATGGCCGGCCGGCCGGGAGGGATTCGAAAAAATGGTTCACAATTTGCATCTGGAACAAAATCGGGAAGGAAAAAGATTCGTTTTCCCTCAAATTGATTTCGATTCGATGGGCTCGTGCCCGGGAGGTTCAAAATGTTTACTCGTCGAATTGGTGGCGGATTTTCAAAGCTGGTTATCGTCTTTACAGTCATAGCCGGTTTGGCCGCCTGTGGTGATGCTCCGCTGCTGGTGGTGAAAAATCTCGCGGCCCAGCCGGCTGAAATTGGTGCGCCCCAGCCGCCTCTGCCCCCGATCGAAAGCCGGGCCCCGCAATTCAATCAGGTTTTCGCGGAGGTGGCGGACAAGGTCGTTCCGACCGTGGTTAGTATCCACAGCGCCAAGGTCGAGCAGGTGCCGTTCAACCCGTTCGAATGGTTTTTCGGCAACCCCGGGGACGAGCAGAACCAGCGCCAGACCCCGGCTCCGAGTGAACGCCGGATCGAGGGTGTGGGCAGCGGCGTTATCGTTTCCTCCGACGGCTACATTCTGACCAACAACCACGTGGTGGAAGGCTCCGACGACCTGACAGTCACGCTCTGGGACAACCGGGAATTCACCGCCAAGATAGTCGGCACCGATCCGCCTACGGACATTGCGGTGATTAAGATCGATGGTGTCGACAACCTGCCGGTGGCCCATCTTGGGGACAGCGACAAGCTCAGGATCGGCGAAATGGTGCTGGCGGTCGGCAGCCCGTTCCAGCTCAGTGAAACCGTCACCATGGGAATAATCTCGGCCCTGGGCCGCAACACCACTTACATCAACGAGTACGAGAATTTCATTCAGACGGATGCCGCGATCAATCCCGGCAACTCGGGCGGCCCGCTGGTGAACATGAACGGGTCGGTGGTGGGGATCAACAGCGCGATTTACAGCCGCGTGGGCGCCAATGCCGGCGTGGGCTTCGCCATCCCGATCAACATGGCCAAGCAGATCATACATACGCTCCTTACCGAGGGGCACGTGTCAAGGGGTTACCTGGGCGTGGGCATCGATGACATCGACCAGGACGTGGCCAAATCCCTCAAGGTGGAGCCTAACTCCGGCGCAATGGTAGTCAGCGTGCAGGAAGGCACGCCCGCGGAGAAAGCCGGACTGGCTCCCTACGACATCATCACCAATGTCAATGGTGAACGGGTCAAAAACGCCCAGGAGCTGCGCAACAAGGTGGCCATGATCAAGCCGGGCAGCAAGGCTTCCTTCACTGTCCTGCGCGACGGCAAGGAGAAAAATTACACGGTGACCCTTGTCGACCGCGAGGAGAACATCGCCAAGGCCGGTGGACCCGCCCCCGGTGAATCATCCAGCACCAAGACCGGGCTGACTCTGCACAACATCACGCCCGACTTTGCCCAGCGTTTCGATCTCAAGGAAAAACAGACCGGAGTATTGATAATTGCCGTGGATCCGACCGGGCCGGGCGCGAGAGCGCGCCTGCGCGAGGGGGATGTGATCCTGGAGGCCAACCGCCAGAAGGTGGAGGGTGTCGCTGACTTCAACAGAATTCTCTCGTCGGCTGAAAGTGACACGATCCTGCTGAGAGTCCAGCGTGCGGGAGGTGTGTTTCTGGCGGCGTTGAAGCTCGTGAAATAAGGGTGGGGCCGATCAATTCCGCGGCGGGAAAGGGCGGGTAACCTCCGCCCTATCTTATTTCCCGGTCGCCGCCACCGAATTCAGCAGCCGGATGATCTATCCGGTCACTGCTTGGAAGAAAAGCAGGACCAGCGCTCAGCCTGAGGTATTCTTCACCGGCATAAGGCCAGACATGCTAATCCTGACATCTTGTAAGCCTTGCCGGCTGCCGGAGTTATTCAGCTCATCCGGCGCTCACGGGTAGGAGACTGTCACCGAATTGCATTTCACCAGTCCCGGCGCTTCGATACTGTAGACCGCCTCGTGGTTGCGGTAGAACATCGGCCGGTCGATTTTCTGGCGATGGTACATCTCCCCCTGGGCGGTCTGCCAGATGTAAGTCACGTAAATGTCTCCATGCACCTGGTCGGGATCCTCCACCTTGAAGCGCACGATGTTTTCCCCGTCGAATATCTGCGGGATCGACATGATGCCGTTTTCGAAGTAGGCCACGATCAGCAGGTCGTTCAGGCCCGCCGGCTTTTCGGGGCTGCCGCCGACGAGCTTCAATCTCATTTGCCAGCGATAAGTGCCGTGGAAGCTGCTCAGTCCCTCGGCGGCATCGGCGCGGGTGAGCGTGGCCGAAAACTGGCCGGACCGGCCGGCAATAGTGCGCCAGGGCAGCCATTCGTCCGGCTGAGCAACCGAATTCGGCTTGGGCACCTGACTGCGGAAAGCAATCTCCACCTGGGCGTTCTTTCCCCCGGCCAGCTCGCCCTTGATCAAGCCGTCCACCATGATGTACGGTGAATAGAACTCGAGGATCCATTCCCCTCCCTCAGGGCCGGCCGGCCTGAGATAGGGAGCGGAGCCGGAGGTTTCGAGCCCGGATCCGTCTATTTTGACTTCTTCGAGGTCGCCGCGTCCGAGGTCGGGCCGGTAGGTGAAACGGCCCCAAGCCTGGCCCAAAGACAGGTCTCCTTCCAGGTATTGGGGATAGCCGAGTCCAGCGGGGACGCGGGTTAGGTAGGGCTTCATCCACTTGAAGTTCGGGTCGTTCTTTTCGCCATCGGCCCCCACCATGCTCGCTCCCACCCGGTAAAAACGGCCCTCGGGCAGGAACATATCCTGATCCACCCTGGGGATGTACCATTTCCGGGCGCTGTTGTCCCAGTACCGCTCGATCGTGGTTCCCCGCGGCAGGCTGAACCGCATGTCGTGGAACCGGGCGCCCATTTTGTACTTGCGGTCGACGAAGACCACTTCCGGTTCGGTGCCGGCGGCGCGCCAGGCCCTCTCGCTGGGGAAAACCGGCTTGGGCTTGACCCAGAGCGCCCGCTCGAATTCCTTGCGGGGGAATTCGAAAAACGGCCTGGCCCGGTTCTCGAATTTCAGGTTGGTCAGGATGTTACGGTCATCGCCGATTCCATCCCAGTCGAGGATACGGGCCTCGGGCGAGTCCTTTTCGAGCAGGTAGTAGCTGTAACGGGCGTCGAACGCTCCCCAGTGGCCGTCCATCCGCAGACGGTACATGGTATGGTAGCCGCCGTCCTCGTGCATCACGATCACCCGGTCGGCAGCGGTCGAATCCTTCAGGTACTCCTGCCAGAAACCCTCGGCCACCATGCTGTGCGTGGCGCAGTAGCCCCAGCCGTAGACGAACATGTGCTTGTGCAGGTCGTTGACGTAGCCTTCCTTGCCCCAGGGTCCCTCGAAGGCGTGGGCCATCCCGCCCACTCCCTCGCAGAGCCGGTTATACAGGCGCAGCCAGTTGTAGAAGGAGATCGCCCGGTCGCGCTCGGAGGAGCCGGTCACGCCGTCCAGACGAAAGATGTCGCGGCTCCAGATCATCAGGTCGGTACATTCCGGCCAGCGGTCACTGACCACCAGCGGGCCCCGCACCTGGGCCGGCAGGCCGGTCGTCAGCAGCACTGTGACTGCCACCGCAGGGAAAATGGCTTTCAGGATGTTGCGCATGAGGTCTCCTCTTTGCGAGTATACTGTAGTTAGTAGTCGGTATTCAGTAGTCAGAAGGCCCTGCCCTGCTCCACCACCACGGAATTCAGAATTCAGAATTCAGAAGTCAGAAGCCAGAAGCCAGAAGACCACACCACCCAGCCACCGCACCGGAAGCCAGAAGTCAGAAGACAGAAGTCAGAAGCCAGAAAAACCCTCCCCCTCCCTCCCGAATATGATCCGGCCATTATATACCTAAAGTGCCTTGTCTGCCTTTCACTTTGTCACTTGTATCTTGGTTTAAGAAGGTCTTTGTTTTAATCTATTCTAATGGATGGATAAGGTGGGGGCGGTGGGGTACCTCGACCACCCCCAGGCGGCAGTAAGCCCGGTCGTCACTTGGTTTTCAAAAAC
>JAZDIG010000310.1:0-3461 GCA_043805105.1 Candidatus Glassiibacteriota bacterium
GCCAGGAAGGCACGTTCAGCGAGCTGCACCGTTTCGGCGGGCTGAACGACAACCAGTGGAAAATTATCAGGATTGCCTGCCCCTGGGACATGGCGCTGAAAAAGCTGCCCGAGGGTACGCTGAGGTTCCGGCTGGTTTCCGGCAGCGCCGAGCTGGCCGTGCGTAACCTCAGTCTTGCCGCGCCCCGGGCCGATGACGAGGAAAGCTACAACCGCCAGACCCGGGAATGGGTGGCCCGCGTCCAGGCCGCCCGGGCCTCGGTGGATTCAGCTTACTGGAGCCTGGCCCAGCCGGCGGTCCTGAGTGGGGAACCGGCCGGCGCGCCACTGGTGGTCTATCAGCGCAACTGGATGGACCCGGTGCTGCCGATCAGTTCTCCCCAGGCCGGGGAAACCGACTTTCCGGCGCGGGTGCAGCTCTCCCTCAACGAATACCAGCCGCTGCAGCTTGGAGTCTACGCCAATGGCGCCCCGCTGGCCGGCGTCCAGGTGACAGTAGACCCGGTCACCGACAGCCTGGGCCGCGTGATGGCCGAAACCACGGTGCGGGTGGCCGAATACTCCCTGGTGGGCTCGCGGATCGGGGAAAAGAAAGCGGAGCCGTTCCCGCAGAGGCTCTGGCCGGCCTATCCTTTCGACGTGCCAGCCGGGCGCAGCCACCTGGTCTGGATCACGTTCCATACGCGGGAAAACCTATCCGCTGCCGGCACTTACCGGACGACAGCGCACCTGCGCGCCTCCGGGATAAGCGAAGTGGCAGTCCCGCTCGAGGTCGAAATCCTGCCGGTGCGCCTGCTGACCGTGTCGGAAGCCGGGCTCAAGCTGGCGGGCCACGTCCTGGGTCAGATCTCCGAACGCGACCTGGCCTTCCAGCGTGAATACGGCCACAACATGCTGGATCTCTGGTACGGCGCGACCAGGCCGGAAGTCCGGGCCAGCGGAGACAGTATCGTTATGGACTTCCGGCTGCTGGATGATTTCATGGCCCGGGCCCGCAGGCAGGGCTTCACCGATGTTTACTATTTCCTGGGCGGAAACCCCTACGATTTCCCGCTGACCATGGACCAGGAACGCCACCTGGCCCGCGAGGTGCTGGGCTGGGACGATTCGACGTTCACCCGGATGGCCATGGTCAGGCCGGATTCGGTGCACCCCAGGGTTGCCGCGCTGATTTCGGAATGGACCCGCCGGTTCAACCGCCACGCTTTCGAACAGGGCTGGCCGCGGTTTGTCTTTACGCCATTCGACGAGCCGGCCAAGTGGGTGCAGACCCGTGCGCCGCTGGGCTCCCTGGCTTTCATCCGCCCCCATTTCAACCACTGGGCGGAGCTGCTCCGTCGGGGCGACCCGCACGCGATGGTGGCCGCCGACATCCATCACTACAAGGGCGGGATCGAATTCCTGCCCTGGCTGGACGTGGTTTCCACCAACGCTACCCACGAAAATCTGGATTTTCCGGACCAAGTGCGTTCGGCTGGTAAAATCTTCTGGGAATTCGGCGGCTGCAACGACCAGGGCACACCCGACCGGGCCCGCTACGTGCTCGGCTTCTACTTCGCCGGCCACGACAGCCGTGCCGCTCAGCTCTGGGCCTACAACTGGGGCAGCCGGTTCGACACCCTGGATGGCGAAAACTGGCTCTACGCCTGGTACACCCCGTTCGATGTGATCGCACACCCGTTCGCCGAGGGAGTGCGGGAGGCCATGGACGAAAGACGCCTCATGGAGACGCTCAAGCACGCCGCCGTCCTGAAAAACGTGGACGTGGCCGGCTTCATCCAGGACCTGTTCCGCGAGGTGGCGGCGGCCGAACCGGAGTTGCGGAGCGGGCAAATCACCCTGGAAAACTTCTGGCAGGCGGGGGAAAAGGCCAAAGCGATGGACCGCTGGCATTCGGCAATGATGGAGAAGCTGCTGTCGTTGAGAAATTAAACCGGGAATCAAGAGGTTCCGCACGTCATTGGCTGGATATCCGGCCCGCCACCGCGCTCACTGTCGGATGATCGGCCTGATCGGCTATCCGTTCGCCGGTAATTTCTTACTTTGCCATACTCGTAACTTGTTTTGCAATTAATGATACCCAGGAAAAGGATTCGATCCGTGAGATGGAATATTTTTTTCAATCCGGTGAAGGGTCCCTCTTGATAATGGTAAAATCTCTTCCTGAACCGGCTTGCGAATACCCGGAAAGATGAGATAACAGACTTAAAGCTTCGAACTGAAAAAGATCGATAAAAGATTTTCAAAGCTCCGCCCTGTGTTAATCATCGTATCGGGGGGTGGCGAGGACGATGCCACTTCCGCCGATATCCCGGCTGCCCAAAATAGTCAGAAAAATCTTGCCTAAATCGAATCGGTGAGTTATTATTAGCAATAAGAGAATGATTCTCATTCTAATATTGAATGACTAACGGCTTATTTCGAATTGGAGACACCCTTGAATAAATTTATCTTTTTCCTGGCTTGGGCCACTTGTGCCGCAGGATCCGCCCTGGCGCAGACAATAGTCACCGACAGGCCGGATTTCGCCGATGCGACCGTGACCGTACCGGTGGGTATTATCCAGGTCGAGAGCGGCTATGCTTTCAGCAAGGTCTCGAGCGAGGAACAGCACACTTACGGCCAATGGCTGGTCAAGACCGGTCTCACCAGCCGGCTCGAACTGCGCCTGGGGATCGAGTCCTATCAGAAAGTGAGCCAGCCCCTGAATGACATCTCGGGCTTCGGCGATGGCTCACTGGGATTTAAGGTTCGCCTGCATGTAGGCCGCGGCGGGACAGGTCCTGGCTCTTTCAACCTGACCGCAATTGTCTTCAGCAGCGTCCCCAGCGGGAACAGGGAGTTCCGGGCCGCTCACCTCGAACCAGGTGTCATGCTTACCTCGGACCTGGCCCTCTCCCCAGCCTGGACTCTGGCTCCTTTCGTCCAGTACGTATATACCGGCGACAGCAGCGGACAATACAGCGAACTCAGCGCCGGGTTTTCTGTTGTCCGGGCACTGGGCGAAAGGGCCGCTTGGTTCGTCGAGTACTTTGAGATCGTGGCGCAAAAGAATTACCGTCAGGATACACACTCCCTCGGCACCGGGCTGACCTGTCTGTTGGCAGACAACGTCCAGATCGACCTTTACGGCGGCGCGGCGCTCAACGGGGTCATGCCGGACTATTATCTCGGCGCCGGTCTGTCATTCATGGTCGACGTCGCAAAATGAGGGAGGCCGCCGTTTCGTGACTTACTGAGCGGTTCCCCTTTCGTGAGGTACTACTTAGAAAGCAGGAAGCAGAATTAGTTTTATCCGGATTATGATCATAAAAGAATTTTAGCTTTTATCGAAACTATTGACCTGCCTGGAGTAAGAAATACTTTTACTGCCGGCAACAGTTTCAGGAACCGGATTTTAGGAATGTCCCTGTTATTAAGCCTTTTCCCCTGATAACGAGGTATCATCCCGGGATTAAACGG
>JAZDIG010000311.1:0-5862 GCA_043805105.1 Candidatus Glassiibacteriota bacterium
AATCCCGCCCGCCGGCCCGTCGAATTTAAGCTCCATGAATTCATGAGTCACAACTTCGAAATATGCCGGCGGCTTTTCGAACAGGAAGAGCAGCGGGCAGTCGAATTCTGAGCTGCTGCCGGCAAAAGAGACGATCAACCAGGGATCGGCGGCCAGGGGGCCGTCCCGGCCGGCCAGGTAGCGGTCGGCCTCGGTCCGGCAGCGCACACTGTCGGCCAGGGGGAGGAAGAACGCCTGGCCGGCCTTCTGCTCCTCGAACTCCCAGCGGAAAATCGAATCCGAACATTGGTACAGAAACCCGGGGGCCAGGATGGATTCATAGATACGCAGAAACTGTCTGCCGCCCCCGGCGGTTTGGTAACCGTACTCGCGGCGGGCGCCCGCCCAGGTGAATTCCTCCCGGTAATCGTATCCGGAGGGCAGACCCGGCCGGCCCAGGAACAGGTTGTCGCCCTCGGTGATCGAGTAAAGGTCGGGGCCATCGGAGATCAGGGAGAGGTAGCCGAGCTTCCGGTAGCGGTAAAGATCGCCGAACGCGCCGAAACGGCCGGCGGCTCGGTCCACCAGGGAAGGCCGCCAGAGGGTGTCGCCCGTCGCGCAAGGCAGCGCGCCGGCGGTCGAAAACAGCAGCAAGAGTAGGACAAGCACCGGACGGTACATGGCGAAATCTCCAGGCAGTAAAGAGAAGGGCGGTTCACGAACCGCCCCTACGACAATTACTCCCCCTTTGGCAGGGGGGAGATACAGGCGGATTTGCCTGGCCCCCGTGCAACCCCCGGCCACACCTAAGGCCGGCCTACCCTTTGGCTTCCATGCCGAAATCCATGTTCAGCTCGTCGCACAGCGCGGCCAGCTCGCTCCTGATCTCCCGCACCTGCACCTGGCCTGGGATTTCCACGTCCAGGCTGAGCCGGAACATCGGGGTGCCGGTCACCGGCGCATTGTAGGCATCGGTTTCCAGGCTCTCGATGTTGATCCCGTGGCGAGCCAATAGTTCGGTGACCCGGAAGACAATGCCGGTGCGGTCCAGGCCCACCACCTGCAGGTGGAAGGGCACGCCCTTTTCCACCTTGTATTCGGCGGTATGGCTGGTGGACCGGGCGCTGAGCGCCAGGCCGGTCTCTTTTTCCAGGGCCGGTAGTTTGCCGGTGAATTCCCTGATCCTCTTCTTTTCCCCCTGGATCAGCACCAGGATGGCGAACTCGCCTCCCAGCACCGCCATGCGGCTGTCCTCGATGCTGCAGCCCGCCTCGTAGGCCGCCTGGCTGATCGACCTGGCGATGCCAGGCTTGTCCGGGCCGACTCCGGAGAGCACGACGTACTCGCTCATCGTTACCTCGTTGTTCAACTTAATCGAATATTTGATTTTTCCAGGATAAAAATTATTTTGTTGGATGTAAGATACTCCCGGCGGCCTGGATTTGGCAAGTCCGGGACGCTGGCAGCCCAAGGCAGCGGCTCAGATCCGGCTGATACGAGCCGCACCGGCATTCCGATGGCGAAGCTCATTTCCAGGTCGGCCGGGCTGGCAAGCAGATTTCTAAGCGGATTGAAGTTTCTTCGAATGAGATGTCATATTTCAGTGGTAGTATTGGACTGAGGCAGTTTTCATCCTGAGCGTAGCCGGAGACTGGCTGTCCGGGCCAGGATAATAGGAGCGTGCAGCAGCCTCGTAATTTCCATCGCGGCCCGCTGAATGATTCCGGCGGCAGGCCTTGGCATTCGGCCGTAGCCGTAGGGGCGCCCCGATAATATCGGGGCTGCGCCCTAAAGACTTCTTACCGCCGGAATATCCGTCGCGGGCGCAACGCCTTTGCCGGGTATCTTCTTCGACAGGCAACGGAAATCTTAACCCGGTATTTCTAATGTCCAGGATAGCAGTCGTCTTATTGATCCTCGCCCCCTTCGTCGCCTGGGACGCCGCCGCCTGGGTGATGCGCTCCCGGGGCGACACTTCCCAGGCGCGCCGCAGCGAAATCCTCCGGCATTTCACCGAACAGGAAATCGCGGTCGGCCGCGAGCACGTGGTTCGTCATAACCGCCTTTTCCCCTTCTACCGGATCATCTTCTACGCCTTTTACGCCGCCCTTCTTTTCGGCGGTCTGGCCGGCCGGCTCGAAAGCTGGCTCCTGAGCCTGCTGGGCGGCAGATGGTACTGCGCCCTGCCGGTCTTTCTCCTGGCTCTGCTGGCGTCCCAGGTCCTGGTCTACCTGCCGTTCTCGATCTACCGGGAATTCGTGATCGAAAAACAGATGGGGCTTTCCACGATCACGGCCGGGACCTTCGCCCTGGACCGGGTCAAGTCGCTGGGGCTCAGCCTGGTGATCGCCACGCTCGTGGGCCTGCCGGTGATCTGGCTGGTCAAGAGCCTGCCGGGCTGGTGGCCCGCTCCGGCAGCCGGAGTGATCCTGGCGATTTCGGCTTTCGGTATCTGGATCAGCCCCTGGGTGATTGATCCGCTGTTCAACAAGTTCACCCCGCTGGAAAATGAAAAGCTGGAGAAGGAAATCCGGGAAGTGAGCGCCGAGGCGGGCCTGGGGGTGAAAAAAGTCTACGTGATGGACGCCAGCCGCCGGTCCCTCTACCTCAACGCCTATTTCACCGGCCTGGGCAACAGCCGCCGGGTGGTGCTCTACGATACCCTGGTGAACCAGTGCAGCGGGGAGGAGGTGCTGAGTGTGGTAGCGCACGAGCTGGGGCACTGGAAATGGCATCACATCCGCAAAGGCTTCGCTTTGGAGGCGATCGGTGTGGTGGCCGGCCTCTGGCTTTTCTGGTGGCTCTTGCACTGGGAGACGGGCCGGGCCTTTTTCGGCCTGGCCGAACCTGGCAGCCTGGTGCTATTGGTGCTGCTGCCCTTCCTGCTCGATCTCTCCGGTACCCTCACTCAGCCGGCCATTTCCGCCGTTTCCCGGCATTTCGAGCGCCAGGCCGACCGCACTTCGCTGGAGTTTACCCATGACCCGCAGGCTTTCATTTCCCTGGAAATAAAGCTCGTACGTCTGGCTAAATCCGACCTCTTGAGCCCCAGGCTGCTGCACCGGTTCTACGGCAGCCATCCTCTGCCTGAACAGCGGATCCGGATGGCGGAGGGATGGGGGGCCAAGGCCCCGCCCGGCTGCCCCGCCACCGGAAGCCAGTAGGCCGCTCCCGGCCACTCCCCGCCGGAATTCAGAAGCCAGAAGACAGAAGGCCGCGCCGCCCGACCACTGCCGGAAGCCAGAATTCAGAATCCATAACGGGCGACCGGCCGGTCGCCCCTACGCCATTTGCCGCCTTTCAACTCTGTCCCTCAGCGTTTCGGCCTTTTCTTTAACTTTGTGCCTTTCTTTTTCCATCTGCGTCCTCCGACCACCCTTGAAAAACTCCCCGGTCTGCCTTAATTTGTCTGTCCTTTCGCATCACCACCAAGTCGATCAAAAGTAACGGGAGCAATTCATGGGTAAAATCAAGGTAATCATTTCCGACTGCGACCACGGGACTGTCGAGGTGGAAAAGGGGATTTTCGAGGCGGCGGGTTTCGACTGGAAACTGGCCGACTGCAAGACCGAGGAGGATGTGATCCGGCAGTGCGCTGGCGCGGCCGGAATCCTCAGCCAGTACGCCCCGATCAAGGCGCGGGCCGTCCAGGCCCTGGCCGGCAGCCTCAAGGTGCTGAGCCGCTACGGGGTGGGAGTAGACAACCTGGACGTGGCCGCCGCCACCGCTGCCGGCGTGGCGGTCTGCAACGTGCCGGACTACTGCCAGGACGATGTTTCCACTCACGCCCTGGCCCTGCTGCTGGACCTCTTGCGTAAAGTGACCCGCCTGCACAACGATACCGCCGCCGGCGGCTGGAACTTCCGCGTGGCCGGGCCGGTGCCGCGTACCGCGGGCAAGACTCTCGGCCTGGTGGGTTTCGGCGCGATCGCCCGGCAGACCGCGCGCAAGGCGCTGGGATTCGGCATGAAGGTCCTGGCCTACGACCCTTACGTCAAAGAGACCGACAGGCCGGTGAGCCTGGTGAGCCTGGACGAGCTCTACGAGGCCAGCGACTTCATCTCCCTCCACGCCCCTGCCACCCCTCAGACCAGCCGGATGATCGGCGCCGAGGCGATCGCGAAGATGAAGGACGGGGTGTACATCGTCAATACCAGCCGGGGCGCCTTGGTGGACGAGGCGGCCCTGGCGGCTGCGGTCACAAACGGCAAGGTGGCGGGCGCCGGCCTGGACGTGCTGACCAAGGAGCCGCCCGAAAACGGCAACCCGCTGGTCGGCCTGGCCAACGTTATCATCACCCCGCACACTTCATTTTTCAGCAATGAATCTTTCGTGGAGCTCAAGGCCAAGGCGGCGCGCAACATGGTGGAAGTGCTCACCGGCGCCCCGGTCACCTACTGCCTGAACCCGTCGGTACTGGCTGGATGATGTCAAGATGCCAACCGGTCCAGACGGCTCAACTTGACATTAAATCCGTGGAATACGATAATAAAAGAGGCTTCACAGCCTGTGCCTCAGCATCTTTCCTAACCCTTTTCGATCAGTCGAATCCATGCCGATACCTGAAGAAAAGCCTCGAAACAACTCCCTTACCGAACTGGAGCAGATCGAGGGCAATTACTACAAGATGGACCTGTTCGTGGCCATTTCCCTGATTTTGTTCACGATCTGGGTCTTTCTGGCGGAAAAAAACATCATCTGGACGCTCGTCCTCGGAGTGATGGCCATTCTGTTCCTGATCCGCGGGTTCAGGAACTGGCGTGAAAAAACGCTCCCGGCCCGGAAGGCTAAGGCTGCGGCCGAACGGTCCTGAATTCGAATCCGGACGGTGCAGATGGACAGGGTAATCACCCTGATAACCGACTTCGGCACCACGGATGGTTACGTCGGCGCGATAAAAGGCGTGATCCTCGGTATCGCGCCGCAGGCCCGTCTGGTCGACGTATCGCACGCGATCGACCACGGCCGCCTCAGGCAGGCCTCGTTCGTACTGGAAAGCATCCTGCCCTTTTACCCCGCCGGGACCATTCATCTGGTGGTGGTCGATCCCGGCGTGGGCAGCTCGCGCCGGCCGATCGTGGTAGCCAGCGGCTCGACGCTGCTGGTGGGCCCGGACAACGGCGCGTTCGAACCGGTTTTCCGGGGTGGGGAGCAATTCCGCTGCTGGGAAATCGCCGAAAAGAAGTACCAGTTGGCCGAGGTGAGCCGCTCATTTCACGGCCGCGACATTTTCGCTCCGGCCGCCGCCTATCTTGCCCTGGGTATCGAACCGCAAATGTTCGGCCCTCCGGTCGAGGACCCGGTGCGCCAGACCGGAGCCCGCAAGAAAATTATCAGCCACGATGGGATAGTGGGCAGCGTCATTCACGCCGACCATTTCGGTAACCTGATCACCGACATCACCGCCCAGGAGATCGGGATGCTGGCCGCCAGCCGGCGGAAGCTGGCGGTCTCGCTCTGCGGCAAGACGATCCAGGGGGTCAGCGAGTACTATGCCCAGGCCAAAAAGGGCAAGCTGCTGGCCCTGATCGGCAGCACCGGCCGGCTTGAAGTGGCGGCCAATCTGGATAGCGCTCTGGAGACCCTGGGCGGCTCGGCCCTGGACGCAGAGGTGACTATTACCAAAGTGTAGGAAGTAGTGTCCTCGAAGGCGACCGCCGAAGCAGCGGCGGGAAAAGACCCGAGGCCTGGATAACTAATGAGAGCCTGCAATAGTTTGCGATTTTTCTGATTCTGAGATTGTCGAATCAGAGGCTGTAAACGCCCTGACGCCACGATAAACTTTTCTGGGAGCGTGCAGCAGCCGCTTTTTTCCATCGTGGCCCGGGGGATGATACCGGCGGCCGGCAGGCCATTTCGAGGACGGATGTGGGGGGGGGGGGG
>JAZDIG010000312.1:0-5853 GCA_043805105.1 Candidatus Glassiibacteriota bacterium
GGTGAACACGCGCGACTGCAGGGTGATTTCTTTCGGTACCGGTTCGCCGTTCAGAATTTTGAGCGCGGTCAGAATCGCTTCCCGGCCGCCGGTGGGATATTCGAAGCTGGCCGCCAGGATGCCCTGGCGCACGTAGACCACTCCCTCCTGCGGCAGGGCGTCGATACCGACGAAGACCATCTCGCCCTCCCGGCCGGCGGCCTTGGCTGCCAGCCAGGCGCCGTGGGCGCCGGGGTCGTTGTGGGCGTAGACCAGGTCGATCTTGTCGAAGCGGGCCAGGGCCGACTCCATCTCGCGGCGGGCATTGGGCTCCAGCCACTGCATGTCCGCCTCGAAGATCACCTCGATGTTCGTACCCTCGATGCCCTCCCGGAAGCCGCTGTGCCGGTCCTGGCCGGGCGTGGAGGTCATCAGGCCCTTGAGTTCCGCCACCCGACCCGAACCGCCCAGCCTTTGGACGATCCATTTGCCGGCCGCCCTGCCGATCTTCTTGTTGTCCGCGCCGATAAAGCAGGTGTAATCCTCGCCCAGTACGCGGCGGTCGAGCACTATCACCGGGATGCCGGCCCGGAAAGCCTCAGCTACCGGCTGAGTGAGCGGGGCGGCCTCCTTGGGCGAGATAATCAGCAGGCCGATCCCGCTGTTGACGAACTCCTCCACGTGGGAGCGCTGGCGGAGGTTGTCGTTCTGAGCGTCCTTGTAAACCACCTCGACCTCCGGGTGCTTCTCCGCCTCGGCGCGGATATCGGCGTTCATCTGCACCCGCCAGGGCTCGCCCAGGTTGCACTGGCTCATGCCGATCACCCACTTCTTCTTGGCCTGTTTCTGTTCCCGGCCGGATTTTTCGCCGCCGGAACAGCCGACTGCCAGGACGAGCCCCGCCAGCAGCGCTACGGTAAGATAAGCTTTCATTTTACGGGTCTCCGTGGTTTTCTATCCCTGCCTTTTCTGGAACAAGACCGCCAGGACGATAATCAGGCCGGTGAGCATCAGCCGGCTCGCCTCGCCCACCGCGTTGATACTGAGCACTTTTTCCAGGTAGCCGATAATGACCGTGCCGAGCAGGGTGAGCCAGATGCTGCCGCGGCCGCCCCGCAGGGAAGTGCCGCCGATCACCACGATCGCGATCGCGCTCAGCTCGTAGGCCACCCCGGCTTCCGGGTCGCCCTGCAGCTCCTGGGCGGCTTGGCAGATACCCGCCAGCGCGCAGAAAAGCCCGCCCAGGCCGTAGGCGAAGACTTTCACCCGGCCCACCGGCACTCCGCTCAGCCGCGCCGCCTCCTCGTTGCCGCCGATCGCGTAAAGGTAGCGGCCCCAGCGCAGCCGGGCGAGAATGATCCAGGAGACGGCCACGCAGGCCAGGAAAAGGATGGTCACCACGGTGATATTGTCGCCCAGCACGGCGGAGTTGATGAAATCGAACACTTTCGGCACTTCCACATACTGGTAGCTGCCATCCGCCGCCTGGACGGCGGTGGACACTTTCTGCCCGCCGGAAATGAACTTGGCCGCCCCCCGGGCGAAAACCATCATGGCCAGGGTGGCGATAAAAGGCTGGATCAGGAACCTGGCCACCAGCGCTCCGGATATGGCTCCGCAGGCAGTCCCGGCCGCCAGGGTAACCGGAATCGCCAGCCAGGGGCTCAATCCCTGGTGAATCGAAAGAATGGAAAAGAGCACGGCGGTGAACCCCAAAAGGCTGCCTACCGAAAGGTCGATGCCGGAGGTGATTATCACCAGGGTCATGCCGCAGGAAAGGATCCCGTAGACCGACACCTGGCGCAGCATGTCGCGGTGGGTGCTCCACTTGAAAAAGGCACCCTCGGCGTTGAACACCAGGCCCAAGAGGAACACCACGGCCAGGGAGGCAATCGCGCGCACGGTGGGCGAGCTCGCAAGCTGCCGGAAGCGGTTCTCGGTCAGGTCGTCGACAGTCGGGTCAGTCATGCCGCCTTCGGGGATGCGGCCATGGCCGCGTGGAGGATTTTTTCCTGGGTGGCTTCGCCGCGGCTGAATCCGGCGGCTATCCTTCCCCGGCTCAGCACCAGGATCCGGTCGCTCATGGCCAGCAGTTCCGGCATTTCCGAGGTGATCAGCAGGATGGCGCAGCCTGTTTCGGTCCAGCGGTTCATCATCTCGTAGATTTCGTGCTTGACTCCCACGTCCACTCCCCGGGTGGGCTCATCGAGCAGAAAGACGCGCGGGCCGGTCAACTGCCAGCGCGCCAGCAGGGCTTTCTGCTGGTTGCCGCCGGAAAGCGTGTCCAGGCTCTGGCCCGGGGAGGCCACCTTGAGCCTGAACTTCCGCAGGCTTTCCCTGACCGCGGCCCGTTCGGCAGCCGGTTCGATCCAGCCGCGGGGCGAAAATTTTTGGAGGGCGGCCAAAGATACGTTCCAGCCCACGCTCAGGCAGCCCACGCTTCCGGTGGCCTTGCGGTCGCTGGTCAGAAGGGCCAGTCCGGCCCGGATCGAGGCGGCTGGGCTGCGCACCTCGAAGGGTCTCCCCTCCAGTTCGACCGCGCCGGTCACCCTTCGGCCGTAAGAGCCGAAAATACCGTGCAGCAATTCACTGTTACCCGATCCCTGCAGTCCGGCCAGGCCGACAATTTCGCCGGCGCGCAGCTCGAAGGAGCAGTCAGTCACGGCCAGCCGCAAAGATCCATCGGCCGCCGGCACCGAAAAATTTTTTAGCGCCAGAACCACCTCGCCGGGCACCCCCCTGCGCTCGGGGAACTGCTCGACTATCTCCCGGCCCACCATCAGCCGCACCAGCTCGTCCCCGGGCAGTTCGGCCGCCCTGCCGGTGGCAATCCGGCGGCCGTCTCTCAGAACGGTGATCCGGTCGGCCAGGCGGTAGATTTCCTCCATCTTGTGGGAGATATAGATAATCCCGCAGCCGCGGGCCTTGAGCTTCCCGATCAGCTCGAACAGCCTCTCGACTTCGGGTTCGGCCAGCGAGCTGGTGGGTTCGTCCATCACGATCACCCGCGCCTGAACGCTCAGCGCCCGGCCGATCTCCACCATCTGCCGCACTCCCAAGGGATAATGATCGACCGGCAGGGTGACGTCCAGCTCGAGCCCCAGTCCGGCCAGAATCTTCCGGGCTTCGCTTTCCTGGCTCCGGCGATCGAGCCAGCCGGCACGGCCGGTCCGCTCGCGGCCCAGAAAAAGGTTGTCCGCCACGCTCAGACCGCCCACCAGGGAAATCTCCTGGTAGATCACGGCTATGCCCTTTTCGCGCGCTTGGTGCGGGGAGCCGAAACGGACCGGGCTGCCGCCGAGTACGATCCGGCCGGCGTAGTCGTCATAAACCCCGGCCAGGACCTTGACGAGCGTGCTCTTGCCCGCACCGTTCTCCCCGGCCAGCACGTGGACTTCCCCGGCGGCAAGCTCGAAGTCGGCATCTTCCAGCACCCGCACGCCGGAGAACTGCTTGCCGATCCCGGCCATCTCCAGTAACAGCCTGTTTTCGTCATTTTCAGGAGGCATTCTTTTCCCCCGGCCCGGCGAGTCATTTGACAAGCGGATGGATTTGGGCCATGTTAAACCAATAAAATAAGGGACGTGACATCCGCGGGCAAACAATTCGGCCGGTGCGCCGGCCGGGGAAGGATACAGTGGAACAAAAGAAGAAGAAATTCGTGATAAATCTCGAATTCGAGGTCTGGGGCGAAGCGCTGGACAACGTGGTGACCACCTGCCCTCAGCTCAACCTGCACACGGAGGACTCTACGATCCAGGGCGCCCTGGAGAAGCTCTTCGAGGGGATCCGGTTCGCCTTCCAGCTGGTGGAGTCGCGTCACGAACTGGAGCAGGCGCTGGACGAGCTGGAAGCGCAGAGCCTGTCAATACCGCCCTGGGCCTGGCGTCCGGCGGACAGGCGCAGGAGCTGAGGCTATTGCATGTCTTCGGCAGGCTCGATCAGCGACGGCTGGTCGTGGCGAGGGTTGTCCACCAGCCGGCTCACCGGGTGATAGGTCATTCGCTCGGAGGGATACTGCGCCAGCAAGTCTTCGATCCCGCTGCGGTCTATGACCGCCGGGTCCAGCCAGCGGTCGAATTCGTCCCGGTCGATTATGACCGGCATGCGGTGATGGAAGGAGCTCATCAGCTCGTTGGCCTGGACCGTGAGGATGGCGCAGGATTCGATCACATCGCCATCGGGACTTTCCCAGTGCTCCCAGATACCCCCCATGGCGAACGGCCGGCCGTCTTTCAGACTGATGAAGTAAGGCTGCCTGACAGAGCCGATTGCGCCCCATTCGTAGAACCCGTCCGCCGGGATCAGGCAGCGCCGGCGCCGGACAGCCGTGCGAAAAGCCGGCTTGTCGAACACGGTCTCGCTGCGGGCGTTGATCATCCGAGTGCCGATCTTGACGTCCTTGGCCCAGGAGGGAACCAGGCCCCAGCGGAAAACCCGCCAGGCCCGGCCCCCGGGACCAGCCGCCACCGCCGCGACGAGCTGGGAGGGGGCGATGTTGAAGCGCGGGCTGACGTCCAGCGTTCCGGCCAGGCTGAAAAAGTCGGCCAGTTCTCCAGGATTGGCCTTCATCACGAACCTGCCGCACATCTTCCCGCTCCAGGCTCAGCCTCTCAAATCACTTCCTTGACCGCTGTAACAAGCTGCCGGATCTGCTCCTCGTCGTGCGCCGCACTCACCGCCAGCCGCACCATTCCGCCCTCCGGGCTGCCCGGGTAAATCGAATAGGGGGCGATGATTCCCCTTTCGAACAGCCTCTGGCTCAGTCCCCGGGTGGCCTCCGCTCCCCCCAGGCAGACCGGGACGATCGGCACCTCCGGGTGATCGGTAGGGATCCCGGCCTCGGCCAGTCCGGCTTTCAATAGCCGCGAGTTGGCTTTCAGCCGGGCGAAAATCTCCGGGTGAGCCTCGACGTATTCGAACGCGGCCAGGGCCGCTCCGGCCAGCGGGGCCGGCAGGGGTGTGGAACACTGGTAAACCAGCGACCGGCTCCGGATCCGGTCGGCCGTCTCCCGGTCAGCCGGGATGCAACCGCCGTAGGTGCCGAATGCCTTGCTGAGGGTGGCACAGGCCATCACGCTGCGGTCCGAACAGCCGGTGTGTTCGGCGGTGCCACGGCCGCGTTCGCCGAGCACGCCGAAGCCGTGGGCATCGTCCAGCAGCACGAGGTGCCTGTGATCCGAAACGACTTCGAGTACTTCGTTCAGCGGGAACACCCGGCCGAAAAGCGGCGATACCCCCTCGCCCACCACCACCACCCGGCCATCATCGGCTGCCTTGTCCCGGATCAGTTCAGCCAAGCGGTCCGGCCGGTCGAGGTCAAATTCGAGCCAACCATCGAGCCGGGCGCGAACCGCCTCCACGATGCTGGCGTGGGCGTCCCGTTGCAGCAGCACCAGATCGCCCTTTTCCAGGGCGCCGGACAACAGGCCGTTCATGGCCAGGTAGCCCGAACCCATGATCACGGCGTCACGGCTGCCGGCAAAGCGGCCGATCGCCTTTTCCAGCTCCAGGTGCAGCTCGTTGGTGCCCATCGAGCTGCGCGAGCTGGATGAGCTGATACCGAAACCGTCGATCGCCCGGTGCGCCCCCTCCCGGACTTCCGGCCGGGCGGCGAACCCCAGGTAATCGGTCCCGCCGAAAAACAGGTATTCCCGGCCCTCGACTCTGATCCGCGGGCCCATCGGCCCCTGTACCACGATTGGCTTCAACTGGCTTCCTTTCCCGATTTCTCCCGGCGGACACCCGCGGTCCAGGCCGCCACCCTCTCCCGACCGCCGGCGTAGCTGTTGCACGACATTTTAAATATTGTTACCATAAGTAGCAACAGTTTTCCCGCTTTAGAATAGCCGAAGTCATCCGCAGCTTACAATC
>JAZDIG010000313.1:0-2969 GCA_043805105.1 Candidatus Glassiibacteriota bacterium
TCTGCCGGATATCAGCCGGCCGTTTCTGCGGGTAAGCGTGCCGTACCAGGGGAGCAATCCCGAGGAAGTGGAGCGGCTGATCACGCGGAACGTGGAAGAGATCATGGGCACGGTGCCGGGCCTGCGCTCGATGCACAGCAACAGCAACTCCAGCGGCAGTTCGGTGAGCCTGGAGTTCGAGCAGGGCACCGACATGGACATCGCCTCGATGGAAGTCCGCGAGCGGCTGGACCGCGTGCGGCCGCAGCTTCCCAGCGATCTGATCGACCAGCCGCGGGTGCTGCGCTGGCAGACCACGGACTGGCCGATCCTGAACTTCGGCGTGATCTGGAAAGGCAGCTCCGACCAGTTCGAAAACATTGTGGAGAACGTGCTGGAGAAGCGGCTGATGGCGTTGGACGGGGTGGCCAACGTCAGCATCGAGGGCCTGAAGAAGAAGAGTATCTGGGTCGACCTGGACGAGGATCAGATGCGGTCTTCGCGGGTCAATTCGCGCCAGCTCAGCCAGCAGATCTCCAGCGAAAATCAGAACCTGCCGGCCGGCTACGTGTACGCCGGCGGCCGCAAATACAACCTGCGGGCGATCGGCCAGTTCGAAAACGTCGAACAAATCGCCGACCTGCCGCTCAACGAGCGCGGCCTGAGGCTGAGCCAGGTCTCCAATGTCCGCTTCGATTACCCGGCGCGGATGCGGTGGTTCAGCCGCCTCAACGGCCACGACGCCGTCTCGATCGGCATTTTCAAGGCCTCCAACGCCAACATTATCGAAGTCAATAAGCGGGTCCAGGCCGAAATGGAACAGATCAAGGCCGACTCCCGCTATTCCGACCTGGACTACCAGATATACTGGGACCAGTCCGAATCCATAGTCAGCAGTATAAACAACCTGAAGAGGGCCGGCCTGATAGGCGGCGTACTGGCTATTCTGGTTCTGCTGTTTTTCCTCGGAAGCCTGCGCAATACCCTGGTGATCGCCCTGGCCATACCGATCTCGATGGTCACCGCGATCTTTTTCATGTACCTCTCCCGACTCCAGCCGTTTAACAGCGACCTTACCCTGAACATCATTTCGATGATGGGCATGATCTTCGCGATCGGGATCGTGATCGACCCCTCGATCGTGGTGCTGGAGAACATTTTCCGGATTCGCAAAGATACCGGGGTCAGCGCGCTGGAGGCCAGCCTCGAGGGCAGCCGCGAAGTGGGCATGCCGATCCTGGCCTCGATCATGACCAACGTCATCGTCTTCGTTCCGCTGGTTTTTCTGGGCGGTGGCCAAGGCGGAATGCGCTTCATCCGGGACTTCGGAGTCACATTCTGCGTAGTCTGCATAGCGAGCTTCGTGGTGGCGGTGACAGTGGTACCGCTCCTGACCGGCAAGCTGATCCATAACCTCAAGCCGAGCCAGGAGCGCAATTTCCCGGGCCTGCGGAAAGTGTTTACCTGGCTGGTCAGCCACGCCCTGCGCTACCGGGTGGTGACGATCCTGATCGTGCTGGGGATAATGTGGGGCGTGTTCGCCTTGTACGGGATGATGGACAAGGCGCCGGCCGGCTGGCAGCCCGACCGGCGTCTGCAGGTCTCGATCCGGGACATCAGCCAGAACTACAGTTTCCAGGACGCCTCAAAAATTCTGCTGGGGGTCGAAAAGGAACTGTTGGACCGCAAGGAAGAGCTCGAGATCCAGGCGGTCGGCACTAACCTGAACATGGGCCGACGCAACAGCGGCAGGCTCGAGATATACTTCAAGGAGGCAGGCAAGGGCAGCCGCAAGACCGAGGTGCTGCAGGAGGAGGTGAAAAAGCTCATCCCCCAGGTGCCCGGATTCACTTTCGAGTACAACCGCTGGCACGGCGGCGGGGGGGGCGGCCGCGGCGGCGGCGGCGGGCTGGAGATCAACCTGAACGGACAGAACATGGAAACCCTGGCCGAATACGCCAAGCAGGTAAAAGCGCTGGTACAGGAAATGCCGGGGGTGGAAGAAGTGGACCTGAGCACGGAGGAAGGGGAGAACGAGGTGCGGGTGATGGTCGACCGCCAGCGCGCCTCCACCAGCGGCGTCTCCTCCAGCCAGGTGGCCAGGACAATCAGTTCGCAGTTGTCCAGCCGGCCCACGAGCCGGTTCAAGTCGCCTCAGCGCGAGATCGACATCATGGTGGGCCTGGACGAAAAGGACCGGGTCAACCTCGATGGGCTCCGGACGATGGAGATTTTCTCTCCCAACGGGCAGCGGGTGCAGTTGAAGAACGTCGCCAACATCGAGACCGGAATCGGGCCCCGGCAGATCGAGAAGAACGAGCGCCTATACAACGTGGAGGTGAGCCTGGAATCCAGGAGCAGCGGCATCTACATGCTGAGCGGGGAAGTGGCCCAGCGCATGCAGCAGCTCAGCTTCGCCCCCGGCTACACCTGGGACCTGGGCGACACTTTCCGCTCCATGATGGAGGAGGAGAGCCAGTCGCAGTTCGCGGTTATCCTCGCACTGGTCCTGATTTATATCGTGCTGGCCTCGCTTTTCGAATCGTTCATCCATCCGTTCACGATCCTGCTCTCCGTGCCGTTCGCCATTATCGGCGTGGCGCTGATTTTCGTCGCCACCAAGACCAACCTGGATATGATGGCCTACCTGGGGGTGATCCTGGTCTGCGGGCTGGTGGTCAACAACAGCATCATCCTGATCGACTACATCAACCTGCTGCGCAGCCGGGGAATGCCTCGCCGGGAGGCGATAATCGAAGGAGTGCAGAAACGCCTGCGGCCGATCCTGATGACCGCCTCCACCACTATACTCTCGCTGGTGCCGATGACCGCGCCCCTGCTGTTTCCCAGCCTGTTCGGCCCGACCGAAGGCCGGGCGGGCTACTGGGGTCCGGTGGGCCTGGCGATCGTGGGCGGCATGACCACCAGCACCCTGCTCACCCTGATCATCACTCCCACGCTCTATTCGCTGTTCGACGACCTGGCGCTCG
>JAZDIG010000314.1:0-3582 GCA_043805105.1 Candidatus Glassiibacteriota bacterium
TGCCCCTGGCGACCATGTGCGAAAAAGCGGCCGGTTTCGGCTACGACGGCCTGGAGCTGGCCTGCTGGGGCGACCACATGGAGCTGGACAAAGCCCTGGCTGAACCCGACTACTGCGAAAAGAAGCGCAAGCTCCTGGAGCATCACGGCCTTGGCGTCTGGGCGATCAGCAACCACCTCTCCGGCCAGCTGACCCTGGACCTCAACGATGAGCGCAGCGATGCCTTCGCTCCCCCAGAAACCCACGGAAACCCCGAGGCCAAGCGCGCCTGGGCCATCGAAATGCAGAAAAAAGCCGCCCGCGCCGCCCGGAAGCTGGGGGTCAAGACGGTCTGCGGTTTCACCGGCTCGCCCATCTGGCACCTGATCTATTCGTTTCCGCCGGTGCCGGCTAAGATGATCGACGATGGCTTCCGGAAACTGGCTGAGGTCTGGCACCCGATCCTGGACGTCTACCGGCAGGAGGGGGTCAGGTTCGCCCTGGAGGTGCACCCCACCGAAATCGCCTTCGACATCGTGACCGCCAGGCGGACCCTGGATGCCCTGGACAACCGGCCCGAGTTCGGCTTCAACTTCGACCCCAGCCACCTCGAATGGCAGGGCGTCGACCCGGTGCGCTTCATCCAGGAATTCCCCGACCGGATTTTCCACGTCCACATGAAAGACTGCATCGTCACCCTGGATGGCAAGAGCGGCATCCTCTCCAGCTACCTCAACTTCGACCAGCCCGGCCGCGGCTGGAACTTCCGCAGCCTGGGCCGCGGGTCGGTGGACTTCGAGGCGATTATCCGCGAGCTGAACGCGGTGGGCTACAAGGGCCCGCTGTCAGTCGAGTGGGAGGATGCGGCGATGGCCCGCGAGCATGGGGCGGTGGAGGCCTGCGAGTTCGTGCGCAACATCGACTTCCCGCGCTCGGACCGCGTCTTCGATGAAGCGTTTGGGGAATAAGCCCTGGAAAGGGGGAGCAAGATGAGAAAAGCGTCACTGACAATCCTCGCCCTGGCGCTCCTGGTCTCGGGCGCGGCCCTGGCCGGTCCGCCTGAAGAAATGAAAGCACCCGTGGCCGACATCCTGATCGTCACCGGCGTCGACCGCTACCACGACTGGAACGCCAACAGCCAGAAACTCCGCCAGATTCTGCAGGAAGTGGGCTTAAGGGTGGTGATCAGCGAGGACCCCTGGGTGCTGACCACTCCGTCCATGCAGAACTACGAAGGGATCGCCCTGGTGCTCAACCAGGACGAACGCTGGCCCGCCCCGGTGGAGAAAGCCCTGGCTGATCTGGTGGCCGGGGGCAAAGGGATCGGCATTTTCCATTCGGCCGACAACTGCTTCCCGGGCTGGAAAGAATTCGAGGAGATGGTGGGGCTGCTGTGGCGGATCGACGATGTGCACAAGGCCGGCCACGACCACTACGGCCCCTACACGGTCGAGATCGCGGACAAGAACCATTTCATCACCAAGGGCCTGGAAAACTTCCCGATCACCGATGAGCTCTACCGCGACCTGACCAAGTACGCGGATTTCCACGTACTGGCCGAGGCGTTCAGCAAAGACAAGCAGGCCAAGTACCCGCTCATCATGGTCAAGACTTACGGCAAAGGCCGGGTTTTCCACACCGCGCTCGGCCACGACACCGACACGATGCTTGCCGAGGGCTACCGGCGCACCACCCAGCGCGGGATGCTCTGGGCCGTGGGCCTCGACAAGTAGAACCTCAGGCAAACTCCAACCGGAGCAGTCCAATGAAGAAAGAAACCAGTGCGAACCGGATTAGCCGCCGCGATCTGATCGCCAGCGGCGCGGCCCTGGCCTTTGCCGCCGCCGCCCCGAACCTGGGCCGGGCCGCCGGGGCCAACGACACGATCAACGTGGGTGTTATCGGCACGGGCAAGATGGGACGGGATAACATGAGTGCCTTCGCCGCCGAACCCGGCGTGCGTATCGCCGCGGTCTGCGACTGCTACCACCCCAACCTCGACCGCGCCCTGAAATCCCTGGCCGATTCCGGCAAGCCCAAGCCGAAAGAGTACGCCGATTTCCGCAAGATTTTGGACGACAAAGAGATCGATGTGGTGATCGCCGCCAGTCCGGACCACTGGCACCCGCTCCACACCGTAATGGCCTGCCGGGCCGGCAAGGACGTTTACGTGGAAAAACCGGTGTCGGTGACCGTGAAAGAGGGCCGGGTGATGACCGACGTGGCCCGTCAGACCGGCCGGATCGTGGGCGTCGGCACCCAGCAGCGCAGCGGTGAACACTTCCAGCGCGCGGTCGAGATCGTCCGCGATGGCACGCTGGGCAAGATCACCAAGGTCTCGACCTGGAACTACGAGAACGAATACCCCGAGGGGATCGGCAACCCGCCGGACTGCGATCCTCCCGCCGGCCTGGACTGGGACATGTGGCTCGGCCCCGCACCCAAACGGCCCTTCAACTGGAACCGCTTCGGCGTGGTGGATGACGGCCGCTGGTCCAGCTTCCGCTGGTTCTGGGATTACGCCGGCGGTATGATGACCGACTGGGGCACCCACCTGCTGGACATCGTCCTCTGGGCCATGAACCAGAAGGGGCCCAGGACAATCGCGGCCGGCGGCGGTAAGCTGGGCCTGCTGGACAACCGCGAAACTCCGGACACCCTGGCCGTGATCTATGAGTTCGATGGCTTCGTCTGCACCTACGAAAACCGCAAGTGCACCCGGCAGAGCGCCGATGGCCGAGGCTACGGGATCCTCTTCCACGGCAGCGAGGCCAGCCTGTTCGTCGACCGCGGCGGCTGGAGCCTGGACCCGGAAACCACCAGCCGCGGCCGGGAAACCCTCTTCAAGATACCGCCGGTCAAGAGCGGGGGCAGCGAACAGCACCAGACCCATGTCCGCTCCTATCTTGAATGCGTGCGCACCCGCAAGCGTTTTATCAGTGACATCGAGGACGGCCACCTGGCCTCTACCACCCCGCATCTGGCCAATATCGCCCTGCGGCTGGGCCGCAAGCTCGCCTGGGACCCGGCCAGGGAGAGCTTTATCGGCGACGCCGAGGCCGACCGGATGCTGGCCAGGGAATACCGCGCCCCCTGGAAGCTGGCCTGAAGATACCTGGAATTGCCGGCGCCCGGAGCGCGGAGCAAGCATGCAGTTTGGGTATGAATTCATGCCCACCTCGTGGTAAATTAAATGTAGGGGCGAACCTCGTGTTCGCCCGGGCGGCTGGGCAAATCTCCCTGCCAAAGGGGAGAAATCAGTCGTAGGGGCGGTTCGCGAACCGCCCGCTTGAGTTCCTGTCCTCCCAGAAGAGGGGAGGGCTGGTCGAAAATTAAACCGGCGGAGGTGAAAGCGGACAACAGTTTACTGCATTTATCCACAGATTATCCACAGTCGGCCGACTTAGGCTCCAAATGACGCTCCGATATTGATAATATTTTCTAACTTCTTAGTTTCCAGATAGATATAAGAGAGCGTGTCAAATTATCAATTGCCTCCATAAGTGTAGAAAAATCCATTAAGTTCTTGATCTGTGGATAACTGCTTGGTTATCCGTTAACCTCTTATGCGACCGTTAAACCTGCTCAAATTCTACAATTGGC
>JAZDIG010000315.1:0-9197 GCA_043805105.1 Candidatus Glassiibacteriota bacterium
GGGTTCCATCGAGGGGATGGTTTACACCCTCATTCCCATACCGGATCAGTTGCTTGGTTATCTCGAAGTGGTTCCTCAGGCGCTGTTGCTTTCAGTAATTCTCTGTTACTGGGTGAACCGGCCTGAAAAAAGATGGCTCAACTGGGTGTTGGGGATTCCATTTGTCGTTGTCATAGTTTTGCCTATATTAGGCTTATTGAGACTATAGACTTCCTTTCTTCTAAAGGAGACATAAGAAAATTCCTGATAGTGCTTAACTCGATCGCTTCGTACGCGCACTCCCTTAGAGTGCCCAGTTTGCCAAGTTGGCTACGCTGAATGAAAGACTGCAGGGTGGAAAAGATGGGAAGGATTGGCTAATTGATCAGTGCGTTTCGATCAGATTCAGGGAATTGTGAATGGTCACAGACGGCATGAACATTCAGAAAAGTTCTCGAAAAGTCCGCCTGGTAGTACTTGCTTTCCTGGCTTTCTGGTTTTTTGTCCCGATTCCAAAGCCCAGGGGAATACTTTCGATTACAGCGGGACGGAACGATAATGAAAATTCGTCCGTACAAGTTTTTCCTTACGAGTGCGTCCATGGTAGCGAGTTCATAGCTTACGAGATAACCGCAGACATCAAACATGGCAATCTGCAAATAGGTCTCCTCGACAGCAATGGCGGCCTATTGGCTAATCACGGTTTCGGAACAGGTCAAATCAAAAGAAAGCAGGAATTCGGATTTAAGGGAAAACAATTCAGGCCTGGAGAGAAGTACCAGATAAGAGTAATTGAGGACAAGCTGGCAGGAATCTATGCCTTTAACATTTTCCAATATAGGAGCATTACGCTTTGGCAGAGATTCCTTCTCCTTTGGGCGGTATCCATGATTGCCGGCGGGGTACTGCTGACTTATTCCCTGCTCGACAAAAACAAAAGGCACGTTTTAGGCTGGTTAGGGAACACTTTATTAATCTTATGCGTTGCTTCCACAACCGTCGTTCTGTATGCGCTCTTTCATGAGACCGGCCATGCAATACCCGATTGGCTTAATGGTGTGAAAGATATTTCTTTAGGCACTATGCTCGGTATAGATGGCCGACCCATGATCAGGCATCCAGAATCTCTTCTTTTACCGCACTGGCTTATTGCGGTCAGAGCGATTTCCGGACTCGTTTTACCGGTTCTTGTCGGAAATATTTTTTTCGTTTTATGGATCAGCAAGACCGGCAGACAGATCCGCGCCCGTTCACGGAATCTCGACTATATATTGTCTTTTATCCCGACGGCATTCACTTTCTCAGCAATGGGAATCATCATCTCTGTCTTTGGTTTGTTTCAGGATGAAGATTACGGCAGTTTTATCCATAACGTTCAAATACCTGTCTGGTCGGCCAATTTGATACTGACAGCCTTCAGTACTTTCAGTCTTGTATTAACCTTTATAGTTGGAAAACATTTATGGTCGGTAGTCCAACAGATTCGCCGAGATCAATCATGAGGCAGGCCAGAACCAATCCGATCCACCCCGGCGAAATCCTGCGGGAGGAATTCATGACGCCGCTGGGCATCAGCCAGAACCGTCTCGGTAAGGCGCTCGGCGTTTCCCCCCGCCGGATCAACGAAATAGTCAACGGGAAAAGACAGATCACCGCCGACACCGCGCTCAGGCTTTCGCGCTATTTCGGCAATTCTGCCGAATTCTGGATCAACCTGCAGGCGCGCTACGACCTGGAAACAGCCAGGGACAAAGTGGGCGCCGAGATCAAAAAAAGCGTAAAACGGCTGAAAACCGCCTGAACAGAAAACGCTTCACCTGAATAGCTTTTCCTCGAAACTCGAAGTCTTTTCTCACTCCACCGGGCATTCGAATTCCACGGCCAGCGGAGTCACTTCCCCCCTTCCAGTATTGACCGTGTAGACTGTTTCCTGGCGCGGATTGTCGATCGGCACGGTCTGGCTCAATGCCTGGCCATGCGAGAGCCAGCGATGGGTGATCAGAAGTTTTGCCTGTGATGGCTCCGCCGCGGTGGTCACCGTTAGGCGGACATCGTCGAGAGCCATGCCGTCCAGGCTGTAGCGCACGTAAACTTTCCGTGTCCCGGCCGGCAGGTCCTCCACCGTACGGTCCACCTCGGGCCAGGCCAACAGCCGGCTCTCCCGGCGGCCGTCCAGCCAGTCGGCCGGCGGGCTGAAACGCCAGAGCGTTTCGAACGGGCCCTCGGCAGCAAGTGACCACTCCAGCGCGGCATTCACCTTGTCCAGAGACGACCGGCGCGGGGTGGGCAGGGTTTCGGCGGTGGTCTTTTCCGGGGCCAGGCTGTCCAAGGCCAGGAAGCGGCCGCCGGCGCTGACTTTCCGCAGGTCGGCGCCGTCCGGGGACGAAACTTCGAATACTATCGCTCCCTTTTGCCAGCCCACCGGCCGGACCAGCCGGTTGCCAGCCTTCTCGACAAGCTCCACCTGCTCGGCCAGATAAGTAAACTTCTCGAGCCGCGAAAGGTCCACCGGGATCGACCGTCTGATTTCGGGCTCGCCGGGACTGTAGACCAGCTCGTTCTCCTGTTCAGCCAGCCGGGGCAGGGAGCGTGGATTGAGCTGGAAGAGGCTGGTAAGCGCCAGGTCCCGGAAACTCACCCGGCCCGCTCCCTCCGGCCCGATCAGCGCGATCCGCACCAGGTAGCCGTAGCGGCCGCTGACCGCGCTCAGCGAGCCGTGGGCGGAGGCGGCGCACACTTGCGGCCCGGTCCGCCAGGGGCCGGCGTATGGTCCCCGCAGGCCGCCGGCCGCTTCCCAGCTTGCCCCGCAGTCGGTGGAGGTTTCCACCACGAGCTGACAGGCGGCGGAGTTCAATTCGGCGAAAAGGGCCATTTCGGCGTCGATCAGCACGTACGGGCAGCTCATTTCGAACACCGCGGCGGCCGGCCGGCTGCTATCAGCGCGGCCCACGGCCCCGCCGGCAGTACCGGGCAGCGCCAGGTTGTCGTTGAACCCGGCGGCGAAGACCGGGTAGTAGGCGCTCCTGAGTTCCAGCGGCGGCCGGTACTCCTGCCGGCCGGTGGCCCAGCGGCGCGAGTCCTTCTGGCTGTGCGGGCCGTCCTCGGTGCGGATCCGGTACTGCTCGATCTCATGCGGGAATTCCTCCCACCGGCCGTTGACTCTCTTGTAGGGCAGGTAGTAGAGACGGTCGTTTTCCGGCTGGTAAAAGCGGATCAGCTTTTCCCCGGGCCGCAGCCTGTACTCCATGGAAGCGCCCTGCGGGTAGCGGTGGAAGGGGTAGAGCCAGTTGTCGCGGGCGGAGGTGAACAGCCCGGCGTAGCCGTCCATGGCCCGGGCGCGGACGTCCGCCGGATACCAGGGATAGACCACCTTACCGGTGTCGGCCCGGTCGGGGGCGAGCAGCTTGCTCAGGATGAGGTTGCCATCGGCTTCCAGGTCGCTCACGGAGGCGATCGGGGAAGTGCGCGGGTTGCCTTCGCCCAATGTGGTGTAGCCCAGCATGTCGCAGTCGAGCATGTTGTAGCGGCCGTCGTAGAAGACTTCGCAGACCGTATGGCCGGTCAGAAACCAGCTCCGGGCGTCGCGGAAGCCGCCCGCCTCGAAAAGCGCCTCCAGCAGCGGGCCATCCTGGTAGCAGAGTCCGAAACCATAGCTGTTGAGGAGTTTCAGCGGGTCGAGGACTTCGCCCAGCGGCTCCTCGTAGGCCCAGCCGGCGATGTGGTAGAACATGCCCGGCTCGACGAACCGGCCATCGGTGAGCAGGTAGCGCCAGAGCGTTTCGGCCTTCTGGCGGTCGGTCACCGCGCCGGCCTTCCGGTAGAGGGCTTGCGCCACCCGCTCGAGATCGCGCGTATCCGGCTCGCCCCTGCGTACCACCCAGGGCGTAAAGACCTGCGCGCCGGCCGGCGCCGGGAAGCCGATAGCCACAAGCGCCAGCAGCGCAATTGTTACAGTCAATCTGGTCATGATTCTCTCCCTCAGGCCGTGCCCGGAGCGGCGGCGCGGCGAAGACCAGCACACAAATGCTGTTGAAGTGAAATGCCAAACGCTTGACAATTTCCACGGGCCGGCCGAAAGCTTAAAGGCCCCAAACAGAAGCCTGTTCGGGCCGGTGGAACGAATCGGCGTTTAATATAATTCGATCCAATCCGGTTAGGAATCTACTTCAGTGTCGAGCTGAAATACTGGATACTCCCTGGGAACACGAATAACTTATCAGTCACGCTGCATAGTATCTCCGTGGTGCGAGCCAGGGGACGAGAAGTCGAGCAATCAAGCCAAAGCTGGGATAAATATGCCATCAATTTTGATCGGGAAATAACTGATGAACTCTGTCGACTGGTTCTCCCATGCCTGGAGATGAAAATATGGTTTCGCCGGCCGGCCGGCTGGGCGACAGTGCGGGCAGGCTTGCCATCCTGCTGATCGCCGCCGCCTGCGCCTGGCTGCTGGCGTTCTTTTCCCTGGCCGGGATGCGCAGAATCCTGACCGTGATACCGGATGACGCCGGGTATTTTTTCGGGATCGCCGAAAATCTGGCCCGTGGACAAGGCTTCACCTTCGACCGTCTGCATCCCACCAATGGATTCCAGCCGCTGTGGCAGTTCCTGCTTGCCGGACTGGCCTACATCAGCGGGCTCAGGCTGGAGAGTCTATTCCGGGTGGGCCTGCTTTTTCAGGTCTTGCTGCTCGCCGCCTGCGGACTGGCGCTCTTCAGGCTGCACCGGCGGGCCTACCCCGGTGAGGTCAACCTGCTGGGGGCCGTGTTGTTCGTGTTCCTGGCCCTGATCCCGGCGGCCAATGGAATGGAATCGGCGCCGCTGTTATTTACCCTCACAGCGCTATTCGCTTGGTTTTGCCGCACCGGCAGGGGGCCGCGGGGGGAGCCTTTCAGGCCCGGTTTCGTTTTGGGCCTGTTGCTGGCCCTGGTGGTCCTGGCCCGGCTCGATACGATTTTCCTCCCGGTGGTGGTTTTCTCCTGGGCGCTGCTTCAGACAGTCCGGGGACGGATCAGGGCCGCCGAATTTTCGATGTGCGCGGTCGGCTTTCTGCTCCCGGTCGCTCCCTACCTGCTGTTCAACAAGCTGTGTTTCGGCGCTTTCATGCCGATCAGCGGGATGTTGAAAACGACTTTCCCGCATCTGGCCCTGGATGAAACGGTACTGGCCGGAATCAGCCGGCGGCATTATTTCTTCGCCGCCTCGGCTCTTGTTTATCTGGTCTGGCACTTCGCAACCAGAAAGCGGATGACGACCCTCTCCGGCTACCGGACTTTTTTCAGCCGGGCGCTCCCCTTTCTGGCCGCCGGTGTGGTTCTGCACTTCCTGCACGTGATTCTGTTCATGGATTGGGCGGTTTTCCGCTGGCACTTCGCCTCTTACGATCTGTTTTTCGCCCTGGCGGTATGCGAACCGGCAGCCGAATCACTTTCCGGGAGGAGAGCCAGGATAGTCAGACCCTTAATACTGGTGTGTTCGATGCTGCTGCTGGCTGCCGGAACGGCGGTGGTCTACCGCCGCAGCGTGCGGCCACTGGACAGTGTCTGGAGCGTGGCCGCCTACGACGCGGCCCTCTGGACCAGGCAAAATACGGCCGGGGATGCCGTCCTGGCCATGAAAGACGCGGGCTTTTTCGGTTACTTCAGCGACCGGAGAGTGATCAATCTCGATGGCGTGGTCAATTCCGCCGGCTACCAGGAAGTGCTGAGACAAAAGCACCTCGGCGCGTATCTCCGGGAGAACGGAGTCTCCTGTCTGGCCCAGCATGCGGTCTGGGACTCGGACAGCGTGGTCAGCGGAGCCTACGATACCTACCGGCTCGTCTATCCGAGCCGGCTTTACGCTGATTGCAGCGATACTCTAACCGTGAGCCGGAAAGCGGAGGTTTACCGGTCCAAGCCTTACTACGACGGCCCCTACCGGACTGTCTTCCTTATCTGGAGATTTCCCGGCTGAGGCTGCCGGAAATTATTCCTGGTCCTCGCCGGGATATTTCTCCAGCGGTAAGCCTGCCTTTAGCCGTTTAATCAATAACACCAGGGCCACTGCTCCGACGGCCATCACGAATGGCTCCACCGGCAATTCGTAGCGTGGATTGTCTCCATTGTTGATTAGCGCCTGGAAAACCGCCGCTGAAAAAACCAAGACGTAAACACCGATCAGACGAAAGTCAAAAGGCGCCGGCATTTTCAGTCGGTCGCCGAATAAGCAGAGTAGAGGAAGTAGAAGGAACAGTAAACTCAGCCACAAATGAACCAGGGTAAACGTTCCCACCAGCAGTATCATGGGCGCTTCTCCCGAACGCATCACGGCCCTGACCCCCCCCTGGCCGGTGTACCAGGCCGGCAGCCAGAAGCGGGCAAAGCTGCGGGCCATGCTGCGCAGGTATTTCAATGGATTGCGCAGGATAAGCGTTACCGAAAGCCGAGTTAATTCCCGGCTCAGTGCCACGTAATCCATATTCGTCGTCCGCTCCAAGTCCTTCATGGCCCTGAAAATCGTCGAAGGCTGCCTGCCGGTTTGCGCCACTTCGATACGGCGGTTTTCGAGGTAAACCCGCCGGATCTTTTCGTAGCGCTCCGGCGCATCCTGGATGAAAGCCCCGGTGTGGGTAATAAGATTGACACCGACAGTGGTAGTCAAACCGAAATAGCTTATCTTGCTGTAGTTGAACGCGCACCAGCCTCCCAATAGCAGCGCACCCGGCAGGACAGCCGCAGCCACCATCGCCGCAGTGGATAACCTCCTTCCTTCCAGCCAGCTCTTCAGGCCCAGGCCGAAAGCGGCCAGGAAAGGGAGGAAGACGAATTGCGGATGGCTCAGGCCCGATAACCCCGCGGCGACTCCAGTGGCGAACGCATACGGAAGTTTGTGGAGGCGATCGACTGTCAGGACGTAGAGCGCGACCGTGGAAGCCACCAACAGGGCCGTGAAAGCCTCGCTCAGAAGCGCCTGCTCGATCACTACTTGGAATGGATTCACCGCCTGGCTGATTCCGGCCGCCAGGGCCAGCCGCCGGCTGCCGGTGATCCGGTGAAAAACTTCGTACAGAAGCAATGCAACGGCAATGCCCGCCAGATGCTGAAACAGCACTATTCTCTCGACGCTGTAGCCCAGCAGGTGGATCAGCAGAGGGTAGACCGGGGGCCGGGCGCCGATATATGCCGAATAATCGCCGCCGGCGAGCTGGGCTGCGGTGTCGACGTAGCTGGAGGTGTCCGGGGCGACCAGGGGAGAAAATATCAGGGCCAGGGCGGCCCTGGCGGCAACGGCCGCGAGTAAGATTATCAGCCAGTGCAGACGGGCGGGACGATGCCGGGGCCGGCTATCCTCCATGTAAGTGTCCTTCGTGAGATAAAGAATTACCGATAGTCCGGAGGCGAACCCGAGCTACATCAGCGCTTTCAGCAAGCCCCCGTCCACCTGGATAGTGGCGCCGGTGACATAGCTCGACCTCCCACCGGACAGGAACGCCACCAGGGCCGCCAGCTCCTCGGGCCGGCCCAGCCGGCCCAGCGGGATACCGATGCAGAGGCCCGCCAGCGCCTGGTCGTAAGTCTGGCCTTCCTTTTGGGCGCGGCCGGAGATGAGGCTCCGCGAGCGGTCGGTGTCGATGAAACCCGGGCAGACGTTGTTCACCAGGATCCCGTGCGGGGCCAGCTCCTTGGCCAGGGTCTTGGCCAGGCCGATCACTCCGGCCCGCAGCGAGTTGGACAGGATCAGCCCATCCACCGGCTGCTTGACCGCCACGGAGGTGATGTTGACGATCCGGCCGCCGCCGGCCTCTTTCATCGGCCCGGCCGCCAGGCGGCAGAAGCGCACCACGCTCAGGAGGTTCAGCTCGAAGGCCGAACGCCAGGCATCGTCCCCGTGCGCCTCGAACGCTCCCGGCGGCGGCCCGCCCGCATTGTTGACCAGCACGTTCAGGGACCCGAAACGCTCCAGCGCCGCCCCGATCACCTTTTCCGCAGCTCCGGGCCGGGACACGTCTGCGGCCACCGCCAGGGTTATAGCGCCCGTTTCTTTTTCAATTTTCTCCGCCGCCTCGGTTATCCGCTCCCTGTCGCGGGAGCAGACCACCACATTCGCTCCCTCGGCGGCCAGCTCCCGGGCGCAGGCGTATCCCAGCCCACGGCTGGCGCCGCAGACCACCGCCACCTTGCCTTTCAAACCGAGATCCATGGTCAATCTCCCTATGGAATTCGAACGTTGTAAGATTCGCTCAGGCCGGCGCTCAGCCGCCGCTCAGGCTGACCGCCTCCGCGTAAAGCTGGCGCGTGCGCTTGACCATATCGGCCAGGGTAAAATCTTCCACGGCGCGCTGTCTGCCGGCTTCTCCCAGTCTGCGCGCCAGCTCGCGGTCGCCGACCAGCGCCCGCACCGCCTCGTAGAGGCCGTCCTCGTCCCCTTTCTCCACCAGCAGCCCGGTGCGGCCGTGCGCCACCAGCTCGCTTACGCCGCCCACATCGTAGGCCACCACCGGCAGGCAGGCGGCCATCGCTTCGAGGATCACGTTGGGCAGACCCTCGCGCAGGCTGGTCAAGACGAACACGTCCAGGGCGGCGAAGAAATCGTCCATCTGGCGGAGCCGGCCGAGCAGGTAGGCCTGGCAGACACTCGTGCGCTCGATCTGATAGCGGGCGGCATAGCTTTCGTCCAGGCCCGCTCCGGCAACCAGGGCGCAGACTCCCCCGCCCTGTTCGGCCAGGCGAACGGTCAGCCGCAGGAAGGCGGCCAGGTTCTTCTCGGGCTCGTCCTTGCCGACCGTGCCGATCACGGGATTGAAGGACCGAAGCCTGAAGCGCCGTCTGGCCTCCAGCCGGACCTGTTCAGTGGGCCGGCCAGCCGCCTCGACCCCATTGTAGACCACCCGGAAGCTGTCCCGGTCGATCCCGTATCGATCAGCGTAGGCCGCCGCTCCGGCCTGGCTGTTGGCGCAGACCAGGGCCGCGGATTTCAATGCTCTTTCGTGGAGTCGCCTCTCGAACAGGGGCATTCTGGTGGGCAGGCTGCGCACGGATGGCACCTGGACCGGTCTGGCAGCCAACAGCCCGGCCAGGTAGCTGTAAATATTGGCAGTTTCCAGGAAGCTGTGGACGATTTCGATCCGGCGGGAGCGAAGCTGGCGGGCGAGTTTCAGGACGCGGCCCGGCTCGTAGTGGCGGCTTCTGGGCATGGAGAACACCGGAACGCCGGCCTCGGCCAGCCGCCGGCCGTAG
>JAZDIG010000316.1:0-9928 GCA_043805105.1 Candidatus Glassiibacteriota bacterium
ACCGGCAGGGCAGCAGCCGGTTTCTCTTCTGTAGGAGCCGCTTCTTCAGCCACAGTCTCCGGCGCAAGGGTTTCTTCCCCGGCTGGCTGGTCTTCGCCGATGGCCACTTCTTCTTCCGGCTCCGCAGCCTCAGCCGTCGGCTCCGCCGCAAACAGCTCTTCGGCTACCGGCAGGGCAGCAGCCGGTTTCTCTTCTGTAGGAGCCGCTTCTTCAGCCACAGTCTCCAGTGCAAGGGTTTCTTCCCCGGCTGGCTGGTCTTCGCCGATGGCCACTTCTTCTTCCGGCTCAGCAGCCTCAGCCGTCGGCTCCACCGCAAACAGCTCTTCGACAGAAATTTCAACGCTGGCTACTTCTTTTTCGGCGATTTCGGCCTCCACCATTTCATCGAGGGTGGGTTCGGCCGAGGCGGCGGTTCCCTCCGCTTTTTCCTCGTCGCCGCCCCAGTCCAGCAACTCGTCGATATCCTCCTGGCCGACCGGCTCTCCGGCAGCCTCCTGGGTCTCGAACGCCTCGGATTCAGGCACACCGGCTTCGGCCGTTTCTGCGGACATGTCGTCGAACAGGGTATCGACCTCATCCTGGCCGCCCATGGCCTGTTCATCTTCGACCGCGGCCGCCGCCTCTCCGCCCTCTTCGGCAAGCTGATCGGCCTCGGCCCCGGACTCGCCGGCGGTCTTCTCTTCCTGATCGAACACCTCGTCGACCGTAGTTTGGTGTGACTCGCTGTCGGTAAATGAGGCCTGCTCATCGAACGCTTTGGCTTCCCTGATTATCTCCTGCAGCGGTTCGGCCTGCGAATACTTGACTATCAATTCGTTGAGCCGTTCCTGGACCAAACTGAGCAGTGAATGTGCTCCCTTGATCTGCTGGGCGGTGATGTCCTGTACCTGGAGGGCGTTCATGATGTCGAACGCATCGCTCTGCACGTCCTGCAGCAGCCGGTCGACTTGCTCGGGCATGGCCTGATCGAGCCTGCCGGCGAGGAACTCATCCACCGCGGTCTTGATCTCCACCCCGATATTTCTGGCTTGTTCGTTCTCGAAAACTTTCGCCAGTTGCTGGCGCCCCGGCTCGATCTTCAGCAGCTTTTCCACGCTGGAGGTGATCCGGTCCACTGTCTGGCGCTCGTGCTCCAGACGCTCTTTCACTTTCTGGAAATTTTCGTTGATACCGTCGAGCTTGGCCAACAGGTCATCCAGCCGGTCGAGGATTTCGCGGGTGGCAAGTTCGGTGGTGCTGGTCGCCTTGTCGAGCTGCTGGACGGCTTGGGGCATTTTCGAGGAGCTTTCCTGGATCGACTGGTTCATCTGGTTCAGCATCGGCCCCATTTCCTGGACGAATATCAGCAGGTCCTCCAGAAAGGGCACGAACCTGACCCCGAAGGTGAACACGGCCTTGAGCTCCTCGACCTTCTTCAATATTCCCTGGATATCCTTATCTTGCATGAGATGGCTCCTTATGCCTGCGGAGAGCGGTCCCGAGCTCCGTCGATCCGGGTTACAGGCTCTGCCTTTAGATTATTGGCGGAAATGAGCGTACATTTTATGTTTTCGGGTAAAACGACTGGATAATTTAGTAATTCTTTATCTATTTGCCACAGCCGGTAAGGGCCCGAGGCAGCTTTTATTCACCTAATAAATTCCCGCAGCGCCACACACTATCTGCCTCAATAGAACGAAGCCGGCGACCGCCGCGGTTTCACTGCGCAGCCGGGTATTTCCCAGATCGAGCCTGGGCAGCCCGGATTTCCCGATCAATTCCGCTTCGCCGGGAGTGAACCCGCCCTCGGGCCCCACCACCAGCAGGTACTCCTCGGCTGCCGGCAGCCGGCCGGGAGCCGGTGAGCCGGTTTCGATCTCAGCGGCCATCTGACAGAAAACCGGGCAGGTTTGCTTTCCGGAGCCGCCGATCAGCTCCTCGACTCCCTCTCCCTCCTCGACCCGCATCAGCCAGGGCGAGCGGCTCTGCTTGAGGGCGCTCACCGCCACCCGCCGGAGTTTTTCCCGGAGTCCCTCCCGGCTGCCGGCGAAATCCACGTAGCCGGTGCGGATTGTGATCAGCCGGTGGCAGCCCAGCTCGGCCAGTTTCTCCACAGCCAGCTTCATCCGTTCGGCTCGGCACACCGCCAGCGCCGCCGAAACGAGCGGCCGAGCTGCCGGCAGGAAGAGTTTTTCGAGCACGCGGCCCTCGATCCGGCCCTCGGCGCCGCCCGCCAGTTGAACCTGGTAGCAGCCGCCCTGGCCGTCCAGCACCTCCACCACCGCCGGAGGCCGCAGCCGGAGGGAGCGGGTGATGTGCCGCAGCTCGTCCTCGGGAAACCGGACCAGCCCGCCCTCGAGGTCGGCCGGCGGCACGTAAAAGGCCGATGTTTCGCTCCTGATCCTGCCGTTTTCCAGCCGGCGTCGCGCCACCTGTCACCCCCGGTTCGGGACGTGCCGAGTTCAGGCGCTGAACGCCTCTTTCATGCGTTTCCAGAAACCGCGCCCGGCTGCTGGCGGGCTCTGGCTCTCGATTGTGCGCAACTGTTCGATCAACTGCCGCTCCTCGGCCGAAAGGCTGGTGGGAGTCCAGACGGTCAGGCGCACGAGCTGGTCGCCGTGGCCCGAGGCGTTCAGGTGCGGCAGACCCTTGCCCCGCATGCGCAGGATTTTGCCGGTCTGGGTCCCGGCCGGGATCGTCAGCCGGGCCTTGCCGCTCAGGGTGGGCACTTCCACTTCTCCCCCCAGGGCCGCCTGGCTGAACGATATCGGCAGGTCGAAAAGGATGTCGTCCCCGTGACGCTCGAAATATTCGTCCTCGGCCACCTCGATCAGCACGATCAGGTCGCCCCTCGAGCCGCCCCGCACCCCGGTATTCCCCTGGCCGCGCAGGGTGAGGTAGTTGCCGGTGCTGACCCCGCCGGGAATCTTGACCTTGATCTTCTGGTCCTTGCGCACCCGGCCTTCGCCGGAACAACTGTGGCAGGGATCGGAGACGGTTTCGCCCGAGCCGCCGCAGCGCGGGCAGGCGGTCACGGTGACCATCTGGCCCAGGATCGTGCGCTGGACCCGGCGCACCTGGCCGTGGCCTTCGCATTCCGGGCAGGTCTCCCGCCTGCCGCTCCTGGAGCCGCTGCCGCCGCAGTCGTGGCACTTCTGGAAGAGGTTGATCCTGAGGGTTTTTTCCACGCCGGTGGCCACTTCAGCCAGGGTCAGCTTGAGCCGGACCTGGAGGTCCTCGCCGCGGTCGTCGCGGCGGCGGCCGCCTGAGGAGCGCATCCCCCCGCCGAACAGGTCATCGAGACCAAACCCGCCAAAGTCGCGCATAAAGGCGTTGAGCGCATCGTTCAGGTCGAAGCTGAAACCGCCGCCGTAACCGCCACCGGCCCCTGCACCGGCGAACTGCCCGGCGTGGCCGTAACGGTCGTATTGGGAGCGCTTCTGCGGGTCGTGCAGGGCTTCGTAGGCCTCGGAAACCTCCTTGAACTTCTCTTCCGCGGCCTTGTTGCCGGGGTTCTTGTCCGGGTGATATTTAACCGCCAGTTTCCGGTACGCCTTCTTGATCTCCTCCTGCGTGGCGTCCCGGTTCACACCGAGTAATTCATAGTAATCCTGTTTCGCCATCGGCTGTCTCTAAGCCTCCCGATTGTCGTCTTGTCCACCGCGAGCTTACCTGTTTTTTTCCTCCAGGACCTGTGAAAGCAGGCGACTGGTGTATTCTACTATCGAGATGATCCGGCTGTAGCTCATCCTGGTCGGCCCGATCACTCCGATAATACCCCGCATGTTGCCCATCCGGTAGGTATCCGTGACAATTGTAAAATTCGCAAGCTGACTCAGCTCGTTCTCCGAGCCGATCGAGATACAGAGTCCGTCTCCGCTGGCGCGGCGTTTCATCAGCTCCACCAGAAACTGCTTCTTGTCGGTCAGGCTGATCAGCGAGCGCAGGGTCAGCTCGTCGCTGAACTCCGGCTGGGTCGCCAGCTTGGAGGTTTCCCCCAGCACCAGCTGCCGGTCGCCCTGGTCGAACTCGAACAGTGGATCGCCGCTCTGGACGAAGACGTTGAGGGGATCGGCATCCCCCTCGACCGCTTCCTTGAGTCTTTCGCGGCCGGTACGCCGGATTTCGCGGAGCGTGAGTCCCACCAGCCGTTCGCGCAGGCGGGCGGTGAGGCTGTCGAGCCTGGCGCCATCGACGCTGCGGTCCAGCTCGACGTAAATCGTCTTCACCAGGCCCCGGCCGATGTTGAGCACCAGCATCACCCGCTCACTGGAGAGCCGGATCAGGTCCAAGCTTTCCAGCACCCCCTCGTCCACCACCGGCTCGAGGCCCACGCCCAGCTCCTGAGTCACCACGCTCAGGGCCTCGGCGGCGCGCCTGAGCACACGGTCAACGTCCTGATCCTGGCCCAGGCTCTCCAGCGCCTTGACCGCGATCCGCGGAGCATTGCGGCGGTAGCGGTCGATATTGTTCACGTGCAGGCGGTAGGCCTTGTCCGTGGGCACCCGTCCCGCGCTCTGGAACGGCTGGTAAAGATAGCCCTTCTCCTCCAGATCGCTCATCGTGTTGCGGATGCTGGCGGGACTGAGACCCAGGCCGAGGTTGCGGCTGAGCGCGCGGGAGCCGACCGGCCGGGCCGTGGAGATGAAGTTGGCGATCACGGCCTCGAGGATGTCAAACTCCCGCTCGTTCAGTTCACCCCGTTCCAGGGGGAAATGCCTGTGTAATCCGCTGTCTGTCATACTCCAGTTAAGTCTGGTGATATCAAGCCTTTAACTATGGTCAATTCAGAATTCTTTGTCAAGCTGAAACTTTTCGCCCGGCCGCCAGCCGGCCGACCACCGAATCGTAGAGCAGGAAGCCCTCAGCGGTCAGGGATACGCGCCCCCCGACTTTTCCCACCCGGACCAGACCCTCGGCTTCGAGCTCTCCCAGCGCCGCAGTCACCGATTCACCGGCGAATTCATCCAGTTCCGACCCGGTCAGGCCGGTATCCAGGCGCAGACCGAGCATGGTTTTTTCGAGGGCGAGCTGGCCGGGGTCGAGAATTTCACCCCCGCGGTCATCTTCCCAGCGGCCCCGCGAGCCGGCCTCCAGGTAGAGATCGAGATCTGGCAGGTTCCACCGGCGCCTGTCCGGGGGGATGAACGAGTGGGCCGAGGGTCCCAGCCCCAGGTAAGGCCGGCGCTGCCAGTAGCCCAGGTTGTGACGGCAAAGGGCCGGATCGCCGACAGCCCAGTTGGAAATCTCGTAGTGGCGCCACCCCGGTCGCGCCAGACACTCGCAGGCGGCAAGGTACTGGCCGCGGAAAGCTTCGTCCTCCACCGGCCCGTACCCTTTCCGGCCCCAGCCGGATGCGCCAGTTTCGAGGTGGTAGCCGTAAATCGAGAGGTGCTCGACTCCCAGTTGGAGGGCTGTTTCGACAGAATTGGCGAGACTTTCCACCGAGGAGCCTGGGCAGCCGATTATCAGGTCGGCTGACACTCGCTCGAAACCGGCGGCGCGCGCGGTTTCCAGGGCTTTATGAGAGCTTCGGGCACCGTGGCAGCGGCCCAGCGCCTCCAGCACCGCCCCGTCGAAACTCTGGCAGCCCACCGACAGGCGGTTGACCCCGGCCCGGCGAAGCCCATCGGCATAGGAGAGGTCGAGGTCCTCAGGGTTACACTCCAGGGTGATTTCGGCCGCGTGATCGAACTCGAGCTCCTCCCGGAACAGCTCGATCAGCTCCGAAATAATCTCCGTACCAACCAGCGACGGCGTGCCACCGCCGAAAAACACGGACCCAACCATCGAATTGCGCCAGAAAGGATCGTTCAGCGCCGCGGCGAACTCCCTGGAGACAGTATCGACGAGGCGGCGGGCGAGGGTTTCATCCCAGGCCACCGAATAGAAATCGCAATAGGCGCACTTGGGCCAGCGGCAGAACGGGACGTGCACGTAAATGCCTATCGGCCCGGCATGGGCTGGAGATTTCAGAATGGAGTCAGTCATCTGGCTGCGAGATTTTTCAAAAGAGGCTGAACAGTTTGCCCGGGTATTCGCGGACGAGCCTTTTCATCGAGAGGCGAAGCAGGATTCCCAGCAGGCGGGAGACTTCCATGCCGAGCCGGGCGGCGATTTCGTCCACGTGCAGCGCCTCCTCGGAGAGCCCCTCGAACACGATCCTTTCCTCCCGGCTGAGCGCGGGCGCGGGCGGCTTGTCTTCAATGGCTGCGCTCCGGCTCCCCGCCGGCGCCACCGTGCCCAGCTCCTCCAGGATGTCCTCTACCCGTTGAACCAGCTTCGCGCCCTCGCGGATCAGCGAGTTGGTGCCCCGGCAGGAAGGCCGCCGCGGGTCGCCGGGAACGGCGAATACATCCCGGTTCTGGTTGAGGGAGTAGTTGGCGGTGATCAGGGCCCCGCTCTTCTGGCCGGCTTCCACCACCAGCACCCCGCGGGAAAGGCCGCTGATAATCCGGTTGCGCCTGGGGAAGTTGTGCGATTCGGGAGGGCTTCCCATGGGGAATTCGCTGACCAGGCAGCCCTGTTCCATTATCTTTTCGGCCAACTGCCCGTTTTCTCCGGGATAGATGACGTCCACTCCGCTGCCCAGCACCGCCACGGTGCGGCCGCCGGCGGCCAGGGCGGCTTCGTGCGCCGCTGAATCGATTCCGCGGGCCATCCCGCTCACCACGATATAGCCGGCGGCGGCGATCCCGGCTGCCAGGTCCCTGGCCGTGATCTCCCCGTTCCGGCTCGGCTCGCGCGTGCCCACCACCGCAAAACAGGGATCGTTCAGGCAGGGGACCTGGCCGCGGAGGAAAAGCACCGGCGGCGGGTCGTAGATCTGGTTCAGGTATACCGGATAATATTCTTCATCCCGGAATATCACCACCGTCCCGGTCGCCTGAATGGCGTCCAGTTGCCGGTCAATCGCACGCTCGTCCCACTGCCGGCCGGCCAGCCAGATCAATGCTTGTCCGCTCAGTCCACCGGTTTCCTGCAGGCTGTGGTAATCCGCCGAAACCGCAGAGGAGGGGTCGCCGAAAGCGGCCAGGAGCCGGTTGATCCGCACCGGGCCCAGGCTCGGAACCGACATCAGCCGCAGCATGTCACGCAAGACCGTGTGGGAATCTCTTTGCATCGTCATCGCCCGGGATCACCCCGAATGTTCGGCCGGGGGAGCGGCCCGCTCCTGCCTGACCCTGTCGGCCAGGCCGTGTACCAGAGTCTCCAGGCCCACGCCGCTTACCGCGCTCACCCCGGTCACCAGGAACGCGCTGTCCGCCTGCAAAGCGGGCAGTCCGGCAGTCGGCGGCAGCAGGTCGAGCTTGGAGAATACCGCGCAGCGGGGGCGCAGGGCCAGCTCACGACTGTAGCTCTCCAGTTCTCCGCAGAGGGTATCGTACTGTTTCTGCGGGTCCCCGCTGGTGACATCGATCAGGAAGACCAGCACCTTGGTGCGTTCGATGTGGCGGAGGAACTCGTGGCCCAGGCCCTTGCCCTCGTGCGCCCCCTCGATAAGCCCCGGGATGTCTGCCATGACGAACGATCTCATCCCCACGGTGACAACGCCGAGGTTGGGAGTGAGGGTGGTGAAGGGGTAGTCGGCTATCTTGGGCCGGGCCTTGGTCAGCCTGGCGAGCAGGGTGGATTTGCCGGCGTTGGGGAAGCCCACCAGCCCGACATCGGCCAACAGCTTCAGTTCGAGCTGGACGTTACGCTCCTGGCCCGGTTCGCCATCCTGGGCAAAATCCGGAGACTGCCGGGTGGAAGTGGCGAAGCTGGCGTTGCCGCGGCCCCCGCGGCCTCCCCCCGCGGCCAGGGCACGCTGGCCGTGGCCGGTGAGGTCGCCGATCACCTCCCCGGTGTCGGCATCGGTGAGCAGGGTGCCGGCTGGCACGCGGATCACCACGTCTGGTCCATTGGCGCCGGTGCGGTCGTTCGGTCCGCCGTGGGCGCCGCGTTCAGCCGAATATTCGTGGTGGTAGCGGAAGTCCATCAGGGTGTGCATCCCCTCGTCCGCCTCGAAGTACACGCTGCCCCCGCTGCCGCCCCGGCCGCCGCTGGGACCGCCGCGGCTGTTGTGCGCCTCGCGCCGGAAGGCGATCAAGCCCTTGCCCCCTTCACCAGCTCTGACCTTGATTACCGCCCTGTCTACGAACATAACCAGCTATGCCTCGCGCCATCCCGGAGATAATGAAAGGGCGCCTGGGGGGCGCCCCTACCTGCCTGCCATGCCGCCGCAAAGCCGCATTCAATCCATGTTATCGATAATGGCCCGGCCGAACTCGCTGCACTTGAGCAGCTTAGCGCCTTCCATCAGCCGTTCCAGATCGTAAGTCACGGTCTTCTGCTCGATCGCGCGCTCGATGCCGCGGACAATACGCTCGCTCACCTCGTTCCAGCCCAGATGGTCGAACATCATGCAGCCGGAGAGGATCAGCGAGCCGGGATTGACCTTGTCCTGGCCGGCGTACTTGGGCGCGGTCCCGTGGGTCGCCTCGAAGAGCGCCATTTCATCGCCCATGTTTGCGCCGGGCCCCAGCCCCAGCCCGCCGACCTGCGCCACCAAGGCATCCGACATGTAATCGCCGTTGAGGTTGGGCAGGGCCAGTACGCTGTATTCCTTGGGCCGGGTCAGTATCTGCTGGAGCATGGCATCGGCGATGCGGTCCTTGATCAGCACCTTGCCCGCCGGCTGCTTGCCGTCGTACTTGTCCCACAGCTCCGCCTCGGAGATCGTCCGGTCGCCGAATTCCTCCCGGGCCAGCTCGTAGCCCCAGTCGCGGAAAGCGCCCTCGGTGTACTTCATGATGTTGCCCTTGTGGACCAGGGTGACGCTGTCGCGGCCCATGGCGAGCGCGTAATTGATCGCCTTGCGCACCAGCCGCTTGGTGCCGGTGATACTCATCGGCTTGATGCCGATTCCACTGTCGAGCCGGATGCTGCAGCCCATCTGCTTGTTGAGAAACTCGAGGACTTTTTTCACTTCCGGGGTGCCCTGCTGCCATTCGATCCCGGCGTAGACATCCTCGGTGTTCTCGCGGAAGATCACCATGTCCACCCATTCGGGGTTTTTAACCGGGCTGGGCACGCCCTTGAAATAGCGTACCGGCCGCACGCAGGCGTAGAGGTCGAGAACCTGGCGGAGGGTCACGTTCAGGCTGCGGTAGCCCCCGCCCACCGGGGTGGTCAACGGGCCCTTGATCGCGACCAAATACTGGCGGATCGCCTCGAAAGTTTCCTCCGGCATCCACTCGCCGCGACGCTCATTAGCTTTCGCGCCGGCGAAAATTTCCAGCCAGTGCACTTTGCGCCTGGCGCCGTAGGCCTTTTCCACCGCCGCATCGAACACTCTCACCGATGCCGCCCAGATGTCCGGGCCGGTCCCGTCGCCTTCGATGAATGGTATGATCGGATTGTCGGGTACGGTGAGCTTGCCGTTGCGCACGGTGATCCGGCTACCGCCGGCCGGAGGCGTAAGAGCAGGTTTGGCCGCCAATTTTCCTCCCTTGAAATCAGAGTTGCAAAGTCCGTCAATCAGTTTACAGACTTTATTTTGCGAGCATGGTCAGTCGGGAGACGAAATTATCGAGAGATAAAAATATAATGAAAGATAAGGAGGCGGGCAAGGCGCATAAGTCACCGCTGGAGAACCCGGCGGCGGCAAAGGGACCAGCGGACCAGCCGGAGAGCCTCAAAGGGAGGTGAGGGTAGTTTCGCAGTTCTCGCAGTACCAGCGGATGGCGTAATTCATCGTGCCGCAGTTGGGGCACTTGACTGTCTTCTTCTTGATGGCGTCGATTGTCTGGTTCACGGTCAGGAGCTTGTCGGCTTCTCCCTCTTCACCCTCGAAGTCCAGTTTCAGCTCGATCCCATCCTCCAGCGAAGCCGCCCTTTCGATGTGGAACTCCGCCACCGGCTCATCCTCTTCGCCCTGGTCTTTTTCCTTCAGCTCGAAGCCCGC
>JAZDIG010000317.1:0-4634 GCA_043805105.1 Candidatus Glassiibacteriota bacterium
CCTGATCCTCGGCCTCCAGGGAATCGACGCGATCCAGTACGTCTCGCTGCCCGGCGACCCGCCCAACGAAAGCCTGCACTGGCTGAGCTATTACCGCCGGATCACCGAGGCCGGCAAGAACGTCTTCATCATCGTCCGCGATCCGGCCCGGATAATCGAGCTGACACGCAAGCTGCCCGCCGAACAGCTCGCCTTCCAGATCAGCCTTGACAGCGTGGACCAGGCAAAACAACTCCTCGCCGCCCTGGGCAGGTAGGCGGGTCCCGATTCCGCACTGCCGGCTGAACCGGACTATGCCTCAGGCCTCCGATTTCTTACCGGCCATTTCCTTACTCCTTATAATTCCTCTCTCATCAGTCCTTTCACTAAAAAATTGAAACCCTTTTCCCGGGATAATTGTCCTAATCAGTAGCAAGCGATCTTACAGCCAAACAACAACACGGGTTTCAGGAGGTATCGATGTTTTCCAAGTGTCGCAGTACATTCGGCTCGGCCTATCCATACATCGCGGCCGGATTCATGATCTTAATCTATTTCGGTTTTATCGAAGTCAGCATCCTGATGGGAGTGTTTGCGTGAAACCAGACAGGAACCGCCCTCCGGTAAAGAAAAGACCGGAGAGGTAGCCGCCTCTCCGGTTTCTTTTTGTAATTCATTCCTTACAAGGGGCATGCAGTATCGAGTCATCTCCGGTCTCCCGCTCAACCCGCGCCATCCCTCAACGAGCCGGCCCACTTCAGAAATCTCCTGAATCTTTCGCCTCCAGCCGACTGGCCTGTTCAGGTTTCCTCAGACCGCCGTTGCCCTTGCCATAATCGGTTTTCTTCACTTTCTTCAGCGGCTCCTTACCACGCCGGCCGTCCCGCCGGACAGGCGGAAGCAGGCGGATGAGATTGGCTTTTCGGCAAGGTAATATTTACAAATCCGCCTGCTGGCACATCTGTTTATTCGGCACCACCTCCAAGAGCAGGTAATCCTTGAAAGCCCGGGACAGATAAGGCTGATCGCCGGATACCGTGCCCAGGTCCACATTACGCGAGTAGTCTTTTACCCTGTATACTTTGCCCCTTTCCAGTCCACGCAGCTCGATCCTCACCCGTTTGCTCCAGTAGTCGGCGTAGAAAGCATAATACAGCTTCTGCCCTTTACTGATCAGGTGGCCTTCCGGCCGGTCCCAGGCCAGATCGTAGAGGTTGAGGTATTCTCCGTGCGGCAGGTCCAGCCGGTGGTATTGGGCCACCCAGTATTTCCATTTTTCGAGCTGTTCCGGAGACAGGTCGCGGAAGAAAGTTGTCACCTGGGCGCCGGTGCCGATCGCACTTTCGAAAGATTCCGGGACTGAATAGCCCGGCCATTCATCCTCCGGCACCTGATAGGCATCGCCGACTGCGAAGCCCGGGCCGCGAAAGGCTTTTTCGAGCTTGATCCGGCGGCGCATCTGCTGCAGGTTGACCGGATCGGAGGCGGAGGCGACGTTGTAAAACGGCATCTTGAACGGGTCGTGGGGCATGGCGCAGATACACATTTCGACCGGGCAGCCGGGCTTGAGGCTTTGCGCGGTGCGGTAGATCGCCTCGAAAAACCGCCGCTGGTTGCGGTAAGAGTCGAGCGGGCCGGCGTGATGGTGAGCCGGATTGAAGCACGGCGGCGCCACGCTCAGCCCCTGCAGGTCGACGTACAGCCCGTCGAAGCCCCAGTCCTGCATGAACCTGCGCACCAGCGAGACCGCGCGCTCCACCGCCCCCTCGTAGTCCGGGCAAAGGTAGTAGTTCCCGTTGATGCTCAGCGGGAAAGTTCCATCCTCGTTCTGCACCAGCAGGTCGGGACTGGCCGCGGCCAGCCGGCTGTCGGGGTGAACTCCGAGCGGGTACCACCAGATCGAGCTTTTGAAGCCCTGGTCGTGAAGCCTGGCCACGAACCGGCGCATGTCCGGCTCCCCGCCGGGGAATTTTCCGGGCTGGTTCACCGGGTTCCAGTCCCCCATGTTGTCGAACCAGCCGGCATCCAGGTTGGCCCAGCCGATCCCCGCCTCTTTGAGCTGGGGCAGGACTTTGTAGATCGTATCGAGCGCAAAGTCGTCCTCGTAGCCCCAGCTCTTCCAGTAAGGCTCCAGGGCCTGCGGCGATGACGACAGCGGGATTGCGACTCCCTGGGCCCTCAGGATGTCGGCATAGGTCTTTATCGGGTCGTAGAAATCGCCGGTGTGCAGAATGAGCACCGACCGCACTGTGGTGCAGCTTTCACCCGGAGTCAAGGTGTCCTTCAGGCCGAGCCGGCCTTCCGGGTTTTCCGCCAGGCAAAGCTCCACCCGCCCCTCTTCTTCGGTCGTCCGGACCGGCAGGGCGATCCAGCAGGGCCGAGGTTCGGCGCAGGCCAGCGCCACGCCGGTTTTGGGAGACCAGAGGTCCACCAGCGGAGTGCCGCCGCCCACGATACGTCCGTCCTCGCGCTGCCGGGCACCTAAAAAGTTGCGGCGGGAAAAATCCCGCGTGAGCCGCACCAGGGCGTAATCCTCGCTCCAATTCACGACGCCGCCCTGATAATAAGCCAAATCCCAGGCCGGGGAGTTTTCACTCACGAGGCGGCGGTCCAGGCACAGAAGGCCGCTTTGGATTTCATCCACATGGAGCTTGTTATCGCTGCGGTTGGTAAAAGTCGCGCTGGAGAAAATTGCCCGGGGAAAGCTGTCGTAGAATGTCAGCGAAAGCTCGACTCCGACTTCCACTTTTTTCTTCAGGTAAGGGACCAATTTTACAGCCGAGCCGTTCAGGCGGAACCTCACTCCCCGGCCCAGTACGTCTTTCACCGTGTCCTCCCGCACCGCATCCAGGTCCAGGCGGAAATTGTCGAAACGAACATCGTGGAACTCAATATTGCAGAACGGCTGGCCCACCTCCCCTGCCACGGCAATCGACACCTTGCCTCCGTCCTGAACCAGGGCCGGGGTCAGCACGGCCCTTTCATCCACCGCCAGGACGATCGCGTCGTTCCCGATTACGACCCGGCCGGTCTCTTTGCCGATTTTCACGGCAGCGCCGACAGCCACTTGCGGCAGAAATAACAGCAGGGAGGCGATCCACCACAGCGCGTAAATCAGTTGCGGCTCTTTCAGCATTGTCGGTTCTCCCGGGTGGAAATATTGCAGCCTGTAATCAGCGTAATCTATCCTAAGTAAGCGCGCCGCTCAGCCCGGCGGCCGTTCTATATTGCATCGGCTCCGGCAGTTTGGCAAGGGGTGTTCCTATGCCGGCCGGACAGCGCGGGCCAGGTTTTCCGCTTTTTGCCAGGTTCCGCGTAAACCGAAACGCTGGTCTGTATCTTGCGCGAACAATCGCGGTGCCCGATTCTGAAAAGTCTTTGAAAATGGCCCGCCCTTCCCTATTTTCACCCCTGTCGTGTCTAATCGGCGTTTAGCGGCCCGGTCCGCCCAACGAAGCCTCCGGCCGCAGAACTGACATATCCAATCGATTGGAGAAATCATGGCCAGGCTGACCTTTTTCGGCGCGACCGGCACCGTCACCGGCTCGCGCTTTTTGCTGGAAGCCGGAGAGCGGCATTATCTGATTGACTGCGGGCTTTTCCAGGGCGTCAAGGAAAACCGCCTGCGCAACTGGGAGCCGTTCCCATTCCCGCCGGACCGGATCGACAAGGTGTTCCTGACCCACGCCCACATCGACCACACCGGCTACCTGCCGCGGCTGTGGAAGGAAGGCTTCCGCGGTCAGGTCTACTGCACGCACGCCACCGCCGAACTCTGCGACATCCTGCTGCGCGACAGCGCCCATCTGCACGAGGAAGATGCGCGCTGGGCGAATAAAAAAGGCTACTCTAAACACTCACCCGCCCTGCCCCTGTACACTGTCGAGGATGCGGAGCAATCTCTCGAGCTGTTTTCGCCGCTCTACTACGGCGAGCACCTCGAACTTGGTGACAACCTTCGCGTCAAGCTCAAAGATGCCGGCCATATCCTGGGATCGAGCTTCGTGGACCTCAAGCGGACCGCAAACGGCAGTTCGCGTAAAATCTTCTTCTGCGGGGATTTCGGCCGGCCGGAGCGGCCCGTGCTCTCCGACCCGGTGCAGGCCTACAACGTCGACTACCTGGTGCTCGAATCCACCTACGGCAACCGTCTGCACGAAAACGTGGATCAGAAAGAGGGGCTGGCGCGAGTGGTCAGGGAAAGTGTCAGGCGCGGCGGAGTGCTGCTGGTGCCGGCCTTTTCGGTCGGCAGGTCGCAGACCCTGCTTTACCTGCTGCGCGAGCTGGAGGAGGAGGGCGGGATCCGTCCCCTGCCGGTCTACCTCGACTCCCCCATGTCGATCAACGCCACCGCCGTGTTCGAAAAACACATCCCGGACCTGGACCTCGCCGCCCGGGTCCTCACCCTCCAGGGCAAGAAGATCTTCCAGGTCAAGCAGCTGCATTACTGCCGGACAGTGGGCGAATCCAAGGCGGTCAACGAAATCGACGGCAAGGCGGTCATTATTTCGGCTAACGGCATGGTCACCGGCGGCAGGATCCTGCATCACATGGTCCAAAGGCTGCCGCATGCGGAAAATACGATCCTCTTTATCGGCTACCAGGCGGAAGGTACGCGCGGCCGGCTGCTGGCCGATGGAGCGAAATCGGTCAGG
>JAZDIG010000318.1:0-12831 GCA_043805105.1 Candidatus Glassiibacteriota bacterium
TGGGGCCGGTGGGGATCGTGGTGCGGCACGTGCTGCCCAACACGCTCGGTACCCTGCTGGTGGCCCTAACTCTCGGTGTGGCCGGAAATATCCTCACCGAGGCCTGGCTCAGCTTCCTCGGCCTGGGCGCTCAGCCGCCCATCCCGAGCTGGGGGGCGATGATCACCGAGGGCCAGTTCTTCCTCACCACCCGGCCCTGGGTCTGCATCTTTCCGGGAGCGGCAATTCTGATCACCGTGCTGGGCTTCAACATGCTGGGCGACGGCCTGCGCGATGTCCTGGACCCGCGGCTGAGTCAGCGGAAATAAAAAGCCCGATGCACGAACAAGCCTGTGGGGACATCCCTCTTCCCCTGTCGGTTGCCAGCGTTGCGATCGGGCTTAATTTGCTTCAGATGATAAAAAAACCGCCTGAATGCTTCTTTTTCCGGTTGCGGCCGGAATTGCCGAGACGACGCGTTGTTTCCTGTTCCGTGCTGAAAGTATCGCCGACAGCGGCCGGACCGCTGTCAGGCACGACGTTCGCGCTCCGGCAGTCGAGGACCTGCTCGCCGTGCGGCTCGCCCGCTGCGCGGTGCTTCGCGGCGAAAGCCCTTTTCCAGAGCCTGCGTATATTCATTTCATCCTCCCTGATGATTCGCCGGCTGTCCATGCCGTTAGCAAGAAGAGATTGAAAAATAATCTCTTGCGATTATCTTTATCGGCAGGCGGGCGGAGATACTTGAGTTTTCCGCTGAGGTATATTGGGAATTAACGCAGGGACTGACTCGAAAGGAGAGAACCAACCCGGTGCCGATACTGTTCAGGCTGGTCAATACCGCTTTCACGCTTTACGGATATCTGCTCCTGGCCCGGATTATCCTTTCCTGGCTCAGGGTGGATTACAACACTCCGTGGGTCAGGCTGCTGGTGCGTGTCACCGAACCCATCCTCGCACCTTTCCGCGCGCTGATTCCGCCGCTTGGCGGAATCGATTTCTCGCCGATCGTGGCTTTTTTCGTGCTGAACATGCTCAGGCGGGTGATATTCATGTTTTTCTGGTCCTGAGCCGGCCGCAGCTGGAGCGCTCACTCGTAGACCAGGGCTTCGAGAGGATCGCGGCGGGAGGCCCAGAGCGCTGGATAGAACGCGCCGGCCGAGCCGACGGCGAAGCCGAGCAGGAGGCTGTTGACCACCAGCCGGGTAGAGATTTCCACGGTCAGCAATTTGAAGTGCCACTCGATGGCCGCGCTGCTGGCCAGGGCCAGCAGGATTCCCGTGATGCTCCCCAGAAGGCTCAGCATCAGCGCCTCGGCCATGATCGTCGACAGGATGTAGCCGCGGGAGGCGCCCAGGCTCTTGAGGATGCCTATTTCGCGCGTGCGTTCGACCACGGTGGTGTACATCGAAAGCAGGATCACCAGCGCGCTGATCACCAGCGCGGTATAGTTGATCGCCCGGATGAACTGGTTGAGCGCCTTGAGGTAGTTGCCCATCGAGGAGGCGATGTTGCTCATGAACTGGGTTTCCACCCCCTGGAACTGCCCGTTTATCCGGCCGGCGACTCCATCGACCAGCTCCGGGCTCTGCGCGCTGACAAAGAACAGGCTGACGCGGCCCTGCTGGCTGGTCAGCTCGCTCATGGTCTGGTAAGGCATGAACACCCGGGTTCCCACCCCGGGCCGCACGATCCCGACGATCCGGAAGGTCCGGCCCAGGGTGAGCGTGTCGCCCACGTGCAGCTTTTCGGTTTCGGCGATCCGGCTGTCGATGAACATCTCGTCGGGGGCCTGTATCGAGCGGCCCTCCAGGAACGTCAACTCACCGCCCAGGTCCTTGAACTCCTCAGGCTCGATCCCGAACACGTTGTACGGCGCATCGCCGATCCGGGTTTTCCAGATCAGTACCGGACTCACCGTACGCACCCCCTCGATCCGGCGCAGCTCGTCGCCCAGCTTGTAGGGCAGCACTCCCGTGCCGAACAGCAACGGATTGCTTCCGCTGCGGATCACGGTGATGTCCGCCCCGATTCCCCGGATCCGTTCGGTGAACTCGTTCAGTACGCCGTTGACCAGGCCCCAGAGGATGATGAAGAGGCAGATCCCCACCGAAAGGGCCAGGATGCTGATCGCACTGCGCATTTTGCGCTGCCTGAGGTTGGAGAGGGCCAGACCGATCATTGGCTGTGGTGTCCCGTTGTCTGAATGAAAACTAAGGATTCGCCCGGGCCGGCCGCCGGACAGAAAGAATTTGAAATTTATTTTCTATCTCCCAGCCTGTCAAGGAGTTTTCCCGAAAGCCGCGTGGCCTGCGGAGTCCCCGGCAATCGCCCTTGTTGACTTTAAAGTTTTGATTAGTTAGCTTGAAACTATATTACGATTTGTTTTTTATTCAAAGACTTAGCGAAGTTTGCGGGGGTCCCGGGAGCGCAATATTGAGAACCGATCTCAGGCAGAAATGGGCCGAATCCCTCTTTCAGCTCCAGGCCAAAGTATCCGGCGAACTGGAGGCGATCGGGACGAAGATCGAGCGGTTGCTGGCGAGCGATTTCGAGCCGATCAACACCGTGTTCAGCCACCTGTTCAGCAAGGCCGGCAAGATGATCCGGCCCACCCTGCTGTTGCTGGTGGCCAACCGGGAAAGAACCCGCGCCGAGGACCTGATCTCCCTGGGGGCGGCGATCGAGCTGATCCATACCGCCTCGCTGGTCCATGACGACTCGATCGACAGCTCGAACTACCGCCGCGGCGTGGAAACTCTCAACTCCAAGTGGGACCATAAGACCAGCGTCATAATCGGCGACTTCCTGCTGGCCCAGGCTTTCAATGAAATCGCCCGCCTGGGCAACCTGGCGGTGGTGGCGGAGATGACCGAGGCCTGCCAGTGCCTGGCGGTGGGAGAGATGCGCCAGATGTCGATGGAAGGCAACCTCGAGGCTACTGAAAAGGAATATTTCGCCTTCATCCGCGAGAAGACCGGCGCGCTCTTTTCGGCTACCTGCGCGGTGGCCTCCCACCTCAGCGGCGAACCCAATCTCGAACTGATGCGCAGCTTCGGTATGTCTTTCGGCTGCATATTCCAGATAACCGATGACCTGCTCGATTACGTGGGTTACTCTACCGACACCGGCAAACCCACCGGGCTGGACATCCGCGAGCGTAAAATGACCCTTCCGCTGATCCACGCCCTGGCCTGCATGGATACGCCTTCCCGGCAGAGAATCGGTAAAGTGTATTCCGGCCGGGGCCAGATCAGCCTCGATGGCGTCAAAACAGTGCGCAAGCTGGTTTCGGACTTCGGTGGAATTGATTACGCCTGGTCGCGGGTGGTGGAGCTGGCGGTCGAGGCCGGCCGGCTCCTGGATGGCCTCCCCGCCAAACGCGCGACAAAGCTCAAAGAAATGGTGGAAGTGATAGTTGAACGTGACCGCTAAGTGGACAACCCGCCTGATCTTTCTCCTCCTCCTGGGGCTGGTGGCAGCCGGGATCAAGATTTTCGGCAACAAATTGAATGACGAATCGGGCAAACCGCCCGCCGGCTACGTCTTCGACGACTTCGTCATGGGCACCGTGCTTAACGTCAAGGTCCGCGGGGTCGATGAGGAAACCGCCCGGCGGGCGGCCACGGCGGCCATCGAGGAGATCAAGCGCCTGCACCGCGTCTTCGATCCCCATGACCCGAAAAGCGAAATCAGCCGGGTTAACGAGCTGGCCGGCAGCGGGGGAACCCTGGCTGTAAGCCGCGACATGGCAGTGGTGACAGAAGCCGCGACCCGGATCCGCGAGGCCAGCGGCCGCAGCTTCGACCCGGCGCTGGGACAGTTGATCGACCTCTGGGGAATCAGCGACGAGAATCCCCGCACTGTCCCCCCGGATTCGGCCCGGGTGGCGGCCCTGGCCGATTCGATTACCACGGCCGGCCGGGTCCGTTATATCGCCGATGGAGATTCGCTGGTCCTGCCGCCTGGTTCCGGCCGCCTCGACATGGGCGGGATCGCCAAGGGCTATGCGGTCGACCGGGCGATCAAAATTCTTGACTCGCTGGGCATAGACAATGCTCTGATCAGCCTGGGCGGCCAAATCGGAGTGCTCGGGGTGGGCTCCAACGGCACGAGCTGGCGAGTGGGCATCCAGCACCCCCGCCTGGTCTCACGCCATCTGGGGGTGATCAACCAGGTCGAGGGCTGGTCGGTGGCCACTTCCGGGGATTACGAGCGGTATTTCGAGTATGGCGGCAGGCGCTACCACCACATCCTCGATCCCGCGATCGGTTTCCCGGCGCGGCAGGGCAATGTCACGAGCGTGACCATCATCAACGGCTCAGGACTCGAAGCCGATGCCCTGGCCACCGCTGTCTTCGTACTCGGACCCGAGGCCGGCATCCGCTTTCTCAAAGAATTCGGCGCCCAGGGCCTGGTCGTTTTCCGCACCGGCAGCGACAGCCTCGCACTCGATTACCGGGCCACCCCGGGTTTCCTTCGGATCATGAAGCCCGACCTCGACGGCATACCGATATTGTAACGATGATAGAATCATCCAGGTTCAGTCTGCCTCCGCTCTTCACGGCCGTGGACATTCTGCTGCTCGTGCTCCTGGGCGCCGCCTCGACGGCTTTTTACGGCTACCGGGCGTTCGACGGCGGCGGGGGCCCCTGCGCGGCGGTGGTCAGGGTTCAGGACCAAACGCTGGGGCGCTTCGATCTGGCGGCGGACACAACCCTGACCGTCACTGGCGACATCGGCCGGGTGACGGTCGTGATCCGCGGCGGGGAGCTGTGGTTCGAAAATGCCTCCTGCCGGCAGAAGATCTGCGAGAAGATGGGTCCGGTGCATAACCCCGGAGAGATGGTGGTCTGCGCCCCGAACCGGGTGATGGCCCGGATCGAGGGGAGCGGACGGGATGAAGACGCCGGCGGGCTGGAGGCGATAACCCGCTGAACACTCACGGCCAAGAGGACGACTATGAAGGTTGAAACGGCCGCCGAGGTGCGGCGGCGGATCGAGACTCTGAGCCTGGTGGCCACGGCCACGGTCTTCGAGCTGATCCTGTTCGCCCTCGATTCAGCCATCCCCAAGCCGGTTCCCTGGATCAAGGTCGGTCTGGCCAATATCGTCACTCTGGCCCTGATCGTCGGGGCGGGCTGGCGGGTGGCGGCCGCAGTCCACTTCCTGCGCATCCTGATCGGGGCGATTTTTCGCGGCGGATTGTTCACCCCGTTTTTCCTCTTGAGCTTTTCCGGCGGAGCGGTATCTTTCGTAGTGATGGCCGTGGCGGTCAGCTGGCTGATGCCGGCGCTCGGCTTCCTCGGCGTAAGCTTCCTGGGAGCCCTGGCTCACAACGCCACCCAGCTTCTGCTGGTGGCGTACGCACTCGGCGACCGGTCCGTGATTTTCATCCTCTGGCCGGCGGTGGTCCTTTTCAGTGTGATTTACGGCTGTTTTTCCGGTTACAGCAGCTTTCATTTCTGCCGGCGCGTCCCGCAGCTGGCCAGCGGCCGGCTGCTGCCGGCGGCGAGAACCAAACCGGCGGTGGCCGTGTTTCCGAAGACGCAGGCCACGGGCGGCAACCGCTAAATTTTTTTCCGGAGGAGGCGTTGCAGAGAAAACGTTTTTCAGTCTACCTGATCGTAATCATTATCGGGATGCTGGTTGGCGGCTATCTGGGCGAGATGCTCGCCACGTTCATGCCGGACGGTGTGGCCAAGGACTTTTTCCTCACCTCGATCAAGGGGGAATTCGGCCCGGTTTCAATCAACCTGCTGATAATAGCGCTGACTTTCGGGCCCCTGGTGATGAAGATCAACCTGGTCGCCATACTCGGCATGTTCGTCGTTTTCTACCTCTTCCGCTCATTCATCTGACCAAAGAAAAAGGCCGGAGAGTTTTCACCTCCGGCCTCGGCCCGGCGCCTGCGGAAATGCCTTTTCAATCGATGGTCACGCGGTTGCGGCCGGCGACTTTGCTCTGGTAAAGCAGCACGTCCGCCTTTTTGAGCAGGCCGACCTTGTCGAGAGTGCAATCGGCATCGGCCAGCGTACCGCCGATCGAGACGGTGACGTTGACCGAGTGGGAATTCTCCTCGATCCTGGTCTTTTCAATTTCGGAGCGGATTTTTTCCGCCACCAGGTAAAGCTGTCGGCTGTCCACATTCAGGATCACCCCCACGAATTCTTCGCCTCCCCATCTGCCCACGATGTCGGACGAACGCACCACGGTGGACATGTTCCGGCTCACGGCCCACAGCACCTTGTCGCCCATATCGTGGCCGTACTGATCGTTCACATCCTTGAAGTGGTCGATGTCGATAAAGAGCACGCCGAAACTCAGTCCGTAGCGCTTCATCTCCTCGGTCTTGCTTTCCAGAACTTTTTCCAGGTAGCGGCGATTGGCCAGTCCGGTGAGGGGATCGATCAGGGCGAGCTTGCGCAGCTTTTCGATTACGTTGCGCGCCGCCACGCGGGAAGTATTGTCGTGGAAAATCTGCACGGCGCCGGTAACCTGGCCGCGGGCGTCGTGGATCGGCTCGATCCGGCAGGCGACCGGAACCCGGTGGCCTTCCCTGTGGTTGATGTAGAATTCCACTTCCTTGGTCTGGCCGTCTTCCAGGCATTGACCGATCAGGCATTCTTTACAGCACGGGTTGCCCTCCCGGTCGGTATGGACCAGGATTTCATTGCAGAGCACACTGCCGGCCACGTCGCTGAGCGGGTAACCGGTAATTCTCTCCGCGCTCTTGTTCCAAAAAGTGATGGCCTTGTCCTGATCCACGCAGAGGATGCCGTCGAAGAGCTTGTCGAGGAGGTTTTTATAGTATTCTTCGGGAAACGGCATGACTGGGCTTTCCAGGTTAAGAATTATTCCCCGGCGCTCATGTTTTACCGGGCCATGGCCTGTCTACGAAGAGAGTCCGACGGCGTGACCTTTCGCAGATCCTCGATTTCAGATTTTCGGATCAATTCGGCGGAGAACATGGCGAAAAATACCTGCATCTTCTGGTTGACCAGCTGCTGAAGGAGCTGGCTCCTGCTATTTTTCAGCCTGTCGAGGTCTACCTCCGTGCGGCTGACAGTCTCCAGCAGATAATAATTATCCTCCACTTCGATCAGTCCGCTCTTCTTACCCACCGGCAGCCCGAAAGCCGTGCCGATAAAGGCGTTGTCCCGGCCCACGCCGGGCAGGCCGGCCAGACGGGAGAACTTTTCGCTGGTCTGCAGGACGAGATTCTTGTTCCGGGCGAACTGCTCCAGGTTTTCGGCAGCCTCGTAGCCCGCCATAATCTGCCTGATCCGGTCCGGGGCCTTGTCCTTTTTCTTCTGGATCAGGAGGATTCGCCTGACCGTGGCGCCCGCCTCGTCGAGCGGGATGGTGCCGGCTTCCTTGCGTTGGGTCACCAGGGCCAGGATAACCGATTCAGTCAGGGTCTCTCCCTGCTGGTAAACGTTGATCGGGTAGCTGAGCGAACCCGTGCGCGCGCCGTAGATGAAATCCAGGAACTCGCGGCTGATCTCGATCCCCGGGATCGACGAACCGATCGCGAACTCACCGGTAGTATTAACCGCCAGGCCGCTGTCTGCTGCTACCTGCCGGAAGGCTGCCTCACCCGGTTCCATCAGCTTGCGGACCGCTCGGGCCTGCTGGCGGACTTCCCTGGTTCTTTTTACTCCGGGGCTGATGTTCCTCAGTATCCGCCGGGCCTTGACCTCCTGCTTGCCGTCCTGAATCCGCACGCTGTCCACTCGCACGATCTGGTAGCCGGCTGCGGTGAGAGTCGGCTGGGAAGTCTGTCCCGGCCGAAGGGAAAAGGCCAGATCCACCATCGCCTGGTCGGTATAATCGCCTTTGGCGAACCAGCCGAGATTGCCGCCGCTGGAGGCGAGCGGCCCGTGCGAATAGGTCATCGCCAGGGTGTCCCAGTTCGCCCCGCCGTTGAGTTTTTCAAGCAGGAAGGCCAGGGTGTCGCGGGCGGCCAGGGTGTCCTGGCTGCCTGGGGTGAGCGGGATCAGGACGTACTCCATTTCGGCCCTTTCCGGCCGTTTGAAATCTTCGAGGTGGTTCTGGTAGTACTTCTCCACCTCCTCATCGCTGACTGAAACCTCGCTGTCGGCTACCAGGGAGTCGATAGCAAAGCGGATGTAATTGACACTCACCTGCTCGTTCATCTCCCGGTAAACTTGCTCCAGTTGGGCATCGGTGAGTTTGGACAACGAGGCGATTTCCACCAGCAGCTTGAGGTTGGGGATTTTTTCACGGGCGTCCCGTTCGAGTTCGAGCACCAGGGAGCCGGCCTGCGGGTTCGACAGCAGATTGTGGTACTTGTCGTAGTCGAAACGGCCGTCCGTCTGCAGCTCGGGGGCGCTGCGCAGCTCGGGCAGCGGATTGCCCTTGATGTACTCCACCACTTCCGAGTCGCGCACCTTGATGTTGCGCCGGGCGTAAACCCGGCCCAGGATGATGTCGTTGACCAGGTTGTTCCACACCTGGTCGGCGATCTGGTCGATTTCCCAGGACGAAAGGCTGGCTCCCGTGCGCCGGTTGGTGGCCATGTCCACCGAATTCTGGACCCGCTGTTCGTAAAGCGTGCGCTCGATCTTTTTCCCGTCCACGCTGCCCGCGTATTTCAGTCCTGCCATATCCTTACGGTTCTGCTCCATCAGGAAATCGTCCAGTCCGGTGAGGGTGACTCCCATCCAGCCGACGAAAAAGAAAATGAGAACGTAAAAAACTATTTTCATGTTGTTGCGGAATGTCTGCATCATGGCTGGAAAAGACCTCGCTTCCGATATTCTCCAAAAGTTTTTGCGTTGTCTGACTGCGCTGCCACCGTCTGAAAAGCCCGGCGGAAGGAAGCCTGAAATTCATATCCGGTAAAATTATAAATAATTAAACCCTTAGTCAATCAAAATTCACACAGTAATCTCGAGGCCGGATTCGATATCGACACGATTTCGGCCATTTTCTGCGGTTTTTTGCACGAAAATGAGCAAAAAAATACAAAAGATTGACTTTAACCGCTCCGAAAGGTATTTTTTGTCATTCTCGATCCAGCCCCTTCCGGACGATTCGGTTGAAGGTGGCGCAGAATTCGCCGGCAGAGTCGGCCCGCAAGGCTCGGCAAAGCCGGTAACCGCTGCTGTTTGACAAAGAAAGCGATGAGTCTCCAGGAAGAAATCAGAGAGCTGGAAAAGCGTTTCGCCCAGGCGCCCGACTCCCGGCTGTTTCTGCCCCTGGCCGATGCCCTGCGCCGGGCCGGGGAGCTCGAGCGCGCCATCCGGCTCTGCCGCGAAGGCCTTCAGCGCTATGGCGATTTCACCAGCGCCCGCGTCCTGCTGGCTGAGTGCCTGGCGGCGATTGGCGAGCTGGACCAGGCCGAGCGTGTTTTCGAGGAGCTGGTAGAACTGGATTCGGGCAACCGGATGGCCCTGAACTCTCTGGCCGAAGTGGCCGAGCAGCGGGGGGACTCCCGGAAAGCGGAAAGTATCCGCCGCCGGCTGGCCGGAGACCAGGCCACCCCGGCCGATGAGGATATCCAGCCCGCCGGGGAGCCGGCGGCCGTCGCCCGGACTGAGGACTCTGTCCCGGCCGGGGAGCCTTACGCCGAGTTGGGCGCCGAGGAGTTCGAGGCGGTCGAGGAGCCGGCCGAAGAAGAGGAAACTATCGATATCGTCACCGCCGATCCGGGCTCGGTCTTTCTGACCCATACCCTGGCCGATATCTACCGTATGCAGGGCCATTACGGCAAGGCGTACGAAATCTACTCCAGGCTGAACGAGGCGGCCTCCGGCGACCCGGAAGTCGAGCGTAAGCTCAGCGAGGTCCGCAGCCGCCTGGAAGGCGGCTCACCCGGGACCGCAAGCCGGGGCCGCCAAGCCGGCGCTCCCGGCGACCGGGCTGCTGACGAGCCCGCCGATATTGCTCCCCAGGCCGAGGATGAATTCGAAACCCGGATCGACTCGATTTTCCATTTCCTGCTGGGCGATGAGACGGCCGCCCCGGCTGCGGTCGCAGCCGGCCCTTCTCCTGCCGGGGACGATGTCCCGGCCCGCAGCGATTTCATCGATCATCTCGAAAACTGGATCGGCGGTATCCGTCACGGGGAGGCCGGATGAAAAGAATCGCGGTGCTGAACGGCCCCAACCTGAATCTCCTCGGGAAAAGGGAGACCGGGATCTACGGCAGCGTCACCCTGGAGGAAATCTGCGGGGACTTGCGGGAGGAGTTCGGGGACCGCTGCGAACTCGCCTTCCATCAGACGAACAGCGAGGGCTCACTGGTGGACTCGATTCAGGGCCTGGAGGGGAAAGCCGACGGCGTTCTGATTAACGCCGGGGCCTATACCCATACCAGCGTGGCGATCCGCGACGCCCTCCTGGCGGTGGGGCTGCCGTTCGTGGAGGTACACCTGTCGAACGTGTTTTCCCGCGAAGAATTCAGGCGGCATTCCACCCTGTCGGACGTGGCGGCCGGCTTGGTTTGCGGGTTCGGCCCGGCCAGCTACCGGCTGGCCCTGGAGGGCCTGCTGCTGAAACTCGGAAAGTGAATGGAACCGGCCCGGACCGGCAGTCGCGAGCGGGCCGGTTGGATATTGTAAAAAAGGCAAGGAGGTAATCGCTTTGGCAAGCACAACTGATTTCCGCAGCGGAATGGTGCTCGAAATCGACGGCATCCTGATGTCGATAGTGGAGTTCCAGCACGTCAAGCCCGGCAAAGGCGGGGCATTCGTGCGCACCAAGCTGAAGAACGTGATTACCGGGGCGGTGTGGGAAAGGACCTTCCGCGCCGGCGAAAAAGTCACCGATATCCGTCTCGAAACCCGCAAGATGCAGTATCTGTACCCCCACGGCGATCTCTATTATTTCATGGACAGTCAGACCTTCGAACAATTCCCGGTCTCCGGGGACTCGATCGGCGACCAGGTGCTTTACCTCAAGGAAAACATCGAGGTCAACGGCTTGTTCCAGGACGAGAAGCTGCTCCTGGTGGAACTGCCGAACTTTATCGATCTCGAGGTGGTGGAAACCGATCCGGGGCTGCGCGGAGACACGGTCAGCGGGGCCACCAAGCCGGCCAGGCTGGAAAGCGGCGCAACCGTGAACGTACCGCTGTTCGTCAACATCGGCGACAAGGTCAAGGTGGACCGCCGCACTAACCAGTACCTCGAGCGCGCGAGCTGAAACGCCTCCGGTAACCGGGTGCAGCCATCCCCTCCCGTTCAAATCGAAAGTCGAGCCTTTCCCGTAACAGAAGAGGTCCAAATGGACGTCAGGTATCTCAAGCGGCTGATCCGCGTGGTGGAGCAGAGCGAGATCAGCGAACTGGAAATCGAGGACCAGGGCATTAAGATCAAGATCGTCAAGGCCCGGCCCGCCGCGGCTCATCCGGCCTATCTGCCGGGAGCGCCGACGGCTGCGCACCCCTCCGCCCTGTCCCCGGCCGCCCCGCTGACCGCCGAAAGCCAGTCTCCCGCAGATAGAGTCAAGCCGGCGGCCAAGTCCAACCTGGTGGAGATCAAATCCCCGATGGTGGGGACGTTCTACCGGGCGCCCAGTCCCGGCGCGCCGCCGTTCGTCGAGGTGGGCGACCAGGTCCAGCTCGGCCAGACCCTCTGCATCCTCGAAGCGATGAAGCTGATGAACGAGCTCGAATGCGAAACGGCCGGGACCGTGCGCGAAATCTGCGTGGAGAACGCCCAGCCGGTGGAGTTCGGCACCACGCTGTTTCTGATCGAGCCGGAGGTCTGAATTTGGCCTCATTTTCCAAAGTACTAATCGCCAACCGCGGCGAGATCGCCCTGCGGATCATCCGGGCCTGCAAGGAACTGGGCATCACCACGGTGGCGGTTTACAGCGAGGCCGACCGCGACTGCCTGCACGTGCGCTTTGCCGATGAGGAAGTCTGTATCGGTCCGGGGCCGGCCGCCGACAGCTATCTCAACATCCAGCGAATCCTCGCCGCGGCTGAAATCACCAACGCCGAGGCGATACATCCCGGCTACGGCTTCCTGGCCGAAAACGCCGAATTCTGTGAAATCTGCTCGCAGAGCAATTTCATATTTATCGGTCCCACTCCCGACAATATCCGTGCCATGGGAGACAAGGCCACCGCGCGCCGGCTCATGACCGAAGGCCGGGTGCCGGTGATCCCGGGCAGCACGGGCACGCTGAAAGATGAAACTCAGGCTCTCCGGGCGGCGGCCGAAATCGGCTACCCGGTGATCCTCAAGGCCACCGCCGGCGGCGGCGGCAAGGGCATGCGCGTGGTCCACAGCGAAAAGGAGCTCAAGGGCGCCTTTTCCATCGCCATGGCGGAGGCCCACGGCGCTTTCGGCAATTCCGCGCTCTACGTGGAAAAGTACCTGCTCAGGCCCCGCCACGTGGAATTCCAGATCATGGCCGATCAGCACGGCCGCACCGTCCACCTGGGCGAACGAGACTGTTCGATCCAGCGCCGCCACCAGAAGCTGGTCGAGGAATCGCCCTGCCCGGTGATGACGGCCGAGCTGCGCCAGAGGATGGGCGAGACCGCGGTCAAGGCGGCCGAGTCGATCGGCTACATCGGCGCCGGCACCGTGGAGTTCCTCCTGGACAAAGACTTCAACTTCTATTTCATGGAGATGAACACCCGCATCCAGGTGGAACACCCGGTCACCGAAATGGTCACCGGCCTGGACCTGGTCAAGGAACAAATAAAGGTGGCCGCCGGCAACCGGCTTTCGTTCAGCAAAAAGGACATCACGCTCAAGGGCCACGCCATCGAATGCCGGATCAACGCCGAGGACCCGCAGCGCAATTTCATGCCCTGCCCGGGCGAAATCACTATTTTCCATCCCCCGGGCGGACCCGGAGTGCGTGTCGATAC
>JAZDIG010000319.1:0-3016 GCA_043805105.1 Candidatus Glassiibacteriota bacterium
CGGGGGATGGGCGGTGATCCCGCAGGTGACCAGCCGTTGGATACGGGCGCATTCGGCGGTGCGGAAGATGGCGCCCACGTTGAAGCTGCTGCGCAGGTTGTCCAACACCACCGTGACCGGAACCCGTGGCAGCCGGGCATACTCCTCGATCGGCACCGCCCGGTCTTTATTGTGAATTACAATGTCTTTATTATCAGCCACTTACAACTCAGGGCATAAAATTGTTTGCATCAAAGCGCAGAGATTATTGTTAGACTTCTTTTGGTGGCAAAAGAAGCAAAACCAGTTCTTTCATAACCGAAAGAACCAAAGGTTATTCCCGGCTCTCGGGTCTTTTGCTCCGCTTCCTTGGCGGTCGCCTTCGAGGACTCCGCCGCTCATTTCCCCTCCCCAGTCCTCGAAATGGCCTGCCTGCCACCAGAATCATTTTGTGAGCCGCGATGGAAATTGTGAAGCTGCTACACGCTCCAAAAAGTACTCCCGAAACTTAAGGGCTTTCACAACCTCTGATTCGACTATCCCGGAATACGAATGCAGGGAAGCTATTTCAGGCTCAAACATTTGTAAATTGTGGTTTATATTTCCTGTTCATTTCCTTGCCATAATTTTGCATGTCTATATTATATAGGCAATTATATATAAACTATGGCAGTTCATTTCCAATTCATTTCCTGTTCATATTGGCGGATTCCGGCATTGCACACCACGGCCGGGAGGGGGAATCCCTCATAATGCAGGGCGCAGCCCCGATAAAATCGGGGCGCCCCTACATCAGGATAACCGAACCGTCGGTAGGGGCATCCCGATTTTATCGGGACCGTGCCCGCATATTGCTTCCCGCCGCCCTGGACGCACTCAGAATTCGGCGCTGCCGGGAGTGCGCGGGAACGGGATCACATCGCGGATGTTAGCCATGCCCGACAGGAACAGCAGCGTGCGCTCCAGCCCCAGGCCGAATCCACTGTGGATGGCCGTGCCGAAACGCCGGGTGTCGAGGTACCAGTCATAGGCGGCTTCGTCCAGGCCGAGCTTGCGGATACGCCGCAGCAGGACATCGTAGCGCTCCTCGCGCTGGCTCCCGCCGATTATCTCCCCGATCCTCGGCAGCAGCACATCCATGGCCCCCACTGTCCGGCCGTCATCGTTGAGCCGCATGTAGAAGGGCTTGATCGCGGCCGGGTAGTCGTGGATCACCACCGGCGCCTTGATCTTTTCCTCGGTGAGGTAGCGCTCGTGTTCGGTCTGGAGATCGGAACCCCAGGCGGTGGGGAACTCGAAGTTTTTTCCGCTCTGGCCCAGCAGATCGATTGCTTCGGTGTAACTTATTCTTTCAAAAGGTTTTGCGATAATCTCTTCAAGCTGGGCGACAAGCCCTTTCTCGTACCACTGCTCCATGAACGCCAGGTCTTCGCGGTCGTTTTCCAGCATATAGGTAAGCAGGCCCTTGAGGAATTCTTCGGCCAGGTCCATGTTGTCGTTCAGGTCGTAGAAAGCCATTTCCGGTTCCACCATCCAGAATTCCGACAGGTGCCGCGGAGTGTTGCTGTTTTCGGCGCGGAAGGTGGGGCCGAACGTATAGACCTCGGTGAGGCCCAGGGCCAGGAGTTCGGCTTCGAGCTGGCCGCTGACCGTGAGATAGGCCGGCTTGCCGAAAAATTCCTTTTCAGTGGGGGCCGAGACCCTGAACATCTGGCCGGCCCCCTCGCAGTCGCTGGTGGTGATGATCGGCGCGTGGATGTAAAAGAAGCCCTTGCGCCGGAAGAAATCATGGATGCCCTGGGAGAGGTGGCTGCGCAGGCGGAAGATCGCGGCGAAGGTGTTGGTCCGCACTCTCAGGTGTGCCTTGGTGCGCAGGAACTCCAGGGTGTGCTTCTTTTTCTGGATCGGGTAGGAGTCCGGTTCGGCCGGGCCCAGGATTTCGAGGCGGTCGGCCTTGAGCTCCCATTTCTGGCCCTTGCCCGGGCTTTCGGTCAGAAGGCCTTCCACCTTCACCGATGCGCCGGTGTGGACACTGTCCATCAGCCCGAACCCCTCGGTCTTGTCATCCAGCACCACCTGCAGGCCGGCCACCGAGCTGCCATCGGTGAGGTCGATAAAGGCCACCTGCGGGCTCAGCCTGGCCGAACGCACCCAGCCCGCGGTGGTCAGTCTCACTCCCGCTGACTGGCCGGCCAGGATTTCCCTTATTTTCATTCTTTCCATGGCGCACGCTGCTCCGGAAAAATGTTTGCGGCAATGAGTTTAGTCTTGTGGCGGAAAGATAATAGAAACCGGGGGCAAAAAAAAGCCCGCGCGGGCTGCGGGTCTGGGCTGGCAAAGGGGGGAGTCAGTCGAGCAGGCGGAGGGCCTGGGCCTTGACCCGGTAGACTTCATCGCCGGACTTGTCCTGGCCGGTGATCAGGATCGCATTGGCGCCCATGTCGGCCGCCTGGGTGCGCAGGTCGTCGAGCATCTCGACGTCGCTTTTGGCTGCAGCGGAGGCCCGGGAGGACTGGATCAGGCCCAGCGATTCGTATTTGAGGCCCTTCAGCTCGTCTTTGGAACGGAACACCCGCACTTCTCCCTGATACGGCGGGTACTTGTTGCGGCCGGTGTGGGAGAGATTTTCCGGGGAGCCGAGCGTGCCGATCGAGTTGCGCTCGCGGTTGAAAGAATAGTGAAAAGAGCTGCACGAGCCGGCCAGCAGCGCGACAGTCAGGGTGAGATATAGAAATTTTCCGGACATCAAGGTTTCTCCTGCCGGGCGCTGGAATACCAGGGCGGAGAGGATTTTCCTAATAAGATCATAAAGCGGAATTTCCGGAATTTCAACTCATTCCAAGTTTGATCATAGTATTCCCCGCAGCTTACAGGTCCAGCTCGAAGCTCTGCCCGTATTCCGGCACCTCCACGGTCCAGCCCAGCTTGTCGCGGATACGCTGGGCCAGCGCCTGGGAGCTGTCCGGCTCGCCGTGCACGACAAAGGTTTTCTCCGGCGGCCGGTTGAATCCCATCAGCCAGGCCAGGATTTCATTGG
>JAZDIG010000320.1:0-11917 GCA_043805105.1 Candidatus Glassiibacteriota bacterium
CCGAACAGTCGCGTGAGCCGCCTCTGGCGAGCTCGTATTCGCAAGGATGGGTAAACCATGAACCAGCCTACAGTTGCCAATGTAATTATCTCCAATAACTCCCTGAAGGTACATATGAGCTAATACTTGACTTCCAAGACAGTCGCTACAGGCTTTGCGGTAATTCGTGAGTCATCCGATCAAACCGGTATAGCCGATGAAATCTTCTATCAGCCGGGCCACCAGTTTCTCGTTGCGCCAGAACGGCGCATGGCCGAATCCTTCCATCTCCACCAGCCGCGAATCGCCCAGGCCGGCCGCCAGGGCCCGCGCCAGCCGGATGTCGATGATCCGGTCGAGCTCTCCGTGAATCAAGAGTACCGGGCAATCGATCCGGCTCGACTGCGCCCTCAGATCGGTCTCGGCCAGGTAATCCAGGCCTCGCACCAGGCTTGCCGCCGGAAGTTCGGCAAAGGCGCTGCCGAATCGTTCGAGGAACGCCCGGCCGCGGTCGGTCTCGTTTTCCCCGGCGAACATCCCGGCCAGGAAATCGCCGACCGCTTTTCGGCTGTCCCGCCGCACCCGCCGGGACAGGGCGGCGATAGTCCGCGGGTCCTTGCCGTGCGGGTTATCGCCCCGGCGGCAGAAACAGCCGCAGCCGGAAACCAGCACCAGCCCTTTTAGCCGGCCGGCCAGGCCCGGGGCTGTCTCGAGCGCGACCATCGCGCCCAGCGACCAGCCGGCCACCAGCACCCGCTCTTCCGGACCGATTCGGCGGATCACCGAATCGGCGAACGATTCACCGGCAAGCTCTTTCTCTTGTCCGAAGCCTGGCAGGTCGAGCGGGACTGGTTCGAGGCCGGCGCTGCCGCTCAGGCTCTCAATCAACGGGTCAAAAACACGGCTGTCGGCAGCCCAGCCGTGCAGCCAGTAAATCCGCATGCCCAAGTCGCTGGTTTACGGTAAGACGATAAAGGCCCGTGGCCGGCTTGACCCGGCGGGGCCATTCAACTAACGGAGCAGGATTCGGCTTTGTAACAGCTCAACGGCCGGGACCGAACGCCTTATTGACGTCGAAGTTGCCGCCGGCGAGGTATTGCTGCAGTTCGGCGCTTATCAGGCTGTCCTGTGGATGCAGCGTCAGGTAGCGCTGAACGGACCGGGCCGCCATTTCGCGGTTGCCGGCCGAATTGTAAATCATGAACAGGGCGGCGTAGGAGGACCGGTCCTCCGGGTCTAACTCGAGCCCGCGCTCGACAAGATTGGCCGCCTCGAAATTGTCCCCGTGCCGCAGCGCCTCCTGGGCGATCTGACGGTAGAGGGACTGGGCGCCCGGGGTTTTCGTGAACTGGATGAACGAATCGACCATCTCCCTGGCCTGGCTGTACTGACGGTTTATCGCATAGAGAGAGGCTACGGCGAAATCCCATTGGTGCGGGTCCTCGAAGAACTTCCTGGCCCACAGGTTGGCCTCGATCGCTTTCTCGAACTGGCCCCTTACCTGGTAGGCATGGCCCAGCCAGGCGAACGGGGCGGCGAAATGGCTCGACAGCCTCATGTTGGCTTCTTCCCCGCCCGAGGTTTTGCGGAAGAAAGTCTCGTAAGTGTACGTCTTGTACAGCAGGTCGGCCGTCCGCCGGATATCGATGTAGATGTCCGGCACCCCGGGCACTTCCACGAAATTGGAGTCCTCTTTCGCGATGTCTGCGGCCTTGCGCGGGTTGATCCGGTAGACCGCCCCTTCCATTGTCAGGTAAGGTGAAAGCAGGGTGCGGTTGTCGGTCGGAACAGTGGTGGTGAAATAGATCGGCCGCTGCCAGCGGTTGTTGCGCAGGATGTCCAGGAGAATAATGTCCTTGACGTATAAAACGGAATTGACCGGAAATGTCAGGGCTATTTCTCCGAGCCTGACGTTCTGCTCCCTGGGCAGGCGGATCGGCATCATCTGGTCGATCTGCTCGTCCGAATAGCTGACCGGCACCTTCGGCTCCAGGTCCCGCATCTGCTTGATGTACCAGTTGGTGTTGAGCAGGCTGAGGTTGATCACCCGGCAGTCCTTGCGCACTCCCTCCACTTCCTGGATGTACCAGAGCGGAAAGGTGTCATTGTCGCCGTTGGTGAAGATGATTCCGCCGGGGTCCATCGAGTTCATGATGTTACGGGCGTAGTTGGAGGGGATGTAGTTGCCCGAGCGGTCGGAGTCGGCACGGTTGGTGAAGACCGGCACGAATGCCAAAAGGAGAATCGGCACGGAGATCGCGGCGAAGACCGGCCGGCCCATCAGCGCCTGGGGTGAATCGGCCTTGAACGTCCGGCGGAACCAGTCGACGATGGCGGCCAGGCCCAGCCCGCTCCAGACTCCGTAAAAAGCGAAACTGATAATGAAGAAATAGTCCCGCTCGCGCACCTCGTGCATTCCCGAATCCGGATACGCGTCCAGGAACTGTTCGTAACCCAGCTTGAAATTCATGTAAGTGTTGAGGACCGGGCCGGTGATCAGAAACACGGTCAGCCAGAAATAGAACGATTTCTTGTCGGTCAGGTAATGCCTGGCCGCCCCCAGCAGCCCGACCACGAAATAGAGCGAGGTGAGCAGGTAGCTGCCGTACTGCCAGCCGAAGTATTTTATATAGAAGGGCCAGTTGTATTTGAATAGAAGAGGATGTTCTCCCGTAAATCGGTCAGCGTATGGATGACGCTTTTGCCCGTGATCATGGTCCAGACCTGGCGTGGCAGGAGCCCGTAGGCGCTGCCGTACTGCTCGCGGCCGATCACGGCCCAGAAGGCCCTGAAGTTGTCCGGATCGCCCTCGTTGATCGGCGGATTGAACCCGGCCCGGATCAAGAGGTAGGCGTGGATGCTGAAACCGAGCAGGAAGAGGGCCAGTGAAGCGCCGAAAAAGCCGAGCGAACGCTGCTGCCAGCCCCAGACCAGACAACCGGCGGTGATCAGAACGCCGAAAAACAGCGCCGGCGGACTGCCCACGTAGTTTACCAGGCCGAAGAGGATGTCCGTCAGGGCGGTCAGATAACGATACAGGCCGATGAGCAATCCCTCATGGCTGGAAGAAGCCTCGTGCAGACGGCCGAACACCTCGCCCAGGTCCAACCCTTTCATCACGAACAGGTAAACTCCCAGGAAGAGGCCGACAATCGAGGCCCAGTAGCGCCAGTTCCCACGGTCGTGCAGCAGGGTGTAGACGATCACCGCCGGAGCCACCAGCAACACAATCAGGTGATTGGCTATCGAAAGGCTCACGATGTAGATCACCAGCAGGATCGTCCGCTGCATCCGGCGTCTGTCATCGGAAGCGCCCATGTAGGTCATCAGCCAGGCGCAGAGAATTATAGTGGTGGTGGCCACGGCGTAAACTTCGAATTCCGTGGAGTTGGACCACACCGTGCGCAGGAAGGCCGGGATCACGGCGCAGGCGATGCCGCCGCCGTGGATCATGAGCCGGCTGGTCCAGCTTTTGGGGTCCTCGACCCACTTTTCGATCAGCTTGACTGCGATAAGGTAGATCAGCAGCGCCGCCGCCGTGCCGCAGAGCGTGGAGAGGAAGTTCAGACGGGCTGCGATCGAGATCGGCAGGGGCAGGGTCGACAGCACGCGGCCCACGATGACAAACAGCGGGGTGCCCGGCGGATGCGGTATCCCCAGGCAGTAACTGGCGGCGATGAATTCGCCGGCGTCCCAGAAGGTGACCGAGGGGGCCATAGTCAGCAGATAAGTCACGAAGACGAACAGGGCAGCCACCGCCCCCATCAGCCAATGCTCTTTTTCGTACATTTTCCTCGGATTCGTCCGGTTGTTTAAGGAATATTGAATTCGCCAGTCTGATTTCTTACAACAAGATAAATTAATATCGAATCTATTTCATATCAAGAAAATGAAAGCCGGGGAAGCGCTGAGGCGGGTATCGCTCACTTGTGGATGCCGAAAGCGCGGGTGAGGTTGAACTGGCCGGACTCGCGGTAGCGCCCGAGCTCATCGGCCACTGTCGTATCGGCCGGGAAGTGGCCGAGGTACTCCTCGATGATTGAGACCGCCTGCTCCTTTTGTCCGGCTGCATTGTACAGCATGAACAGGTTGGCCCAGGTGTTACGCTCCTCGGGCGCCATTTCTATTCCCATGCGCAGCAGCCGGGCGCTCTGTTCGGCGCTCTGGTTGTCGGCGGCGGCCTGGGCCAGCTTGTTCAGCTCCTGCACCAGTTCGCTGGCCGGCCTGGTTCCAGCCAGGGAGCGGATCAGATTAGCCGCTTCATCGTAGCGGCCGAGTCTGGCGTAAAGCTGGGCGATGATGTCGCTGTAAGACAGCGGATCAGTGAAGAACTGCCGGGAGAATTGCAGGGCCTTGATCGCTTCTTCGATATTTCCCTCCTGCATGTAAGCGAATCCCAGCATGACGGTGGCATTGCCGAAGTAGATTTTCATGTCCTGGTTTTCTTTCTCGCCGGCCGCCCCTTCCTTGAAAAAAGTGTCGTAGTCGTATTCCTCGTACAACAGCCGCCTCGTCTTCTCGATGTCCACACCGATCTGGCCCCCCGACGCCTGGACGGTCTTGACGTTAGGATTCTCCGCAGCTATTTCGGTCGCCTTGCGTGGATAGACCCTGAAAGTGATCCCCTCCTGCACGAAATAAGGAGTCAGCTCGGTCCGGTTCCCCAGGGCTACCGAGGTCGTGTAGTAGATCGGCCGCTTCCAGTTGTTGGTCCTCAGGATGTCCAGCACCAACAGGTCCTTGATGTAGAAGAAAGTGCCCTTAGAGAAAAGCAACTCCATCCCGGCCATACGGAAGGCCGCGTCCTGGGTGGAGACGAAGGGGCGCAGCGAGTCGAGCTGGGCATCGGTGAAACTGATCGGCACTCGCGGCTCCTCGTCCCGCATCTGGCGGATGTACCAGTCGAGGTTGATCAGGCTCAGGTTGACCACCCGGCAGTCCTTGCGCACGCCCTCCACCTCCCGGACGTACCAGAGCGGGAAAGTGTCATTGTCGCCGTTGGTGAAAAGGATCGCATCGGGGGCCATGGAATTCATCAGGTCGCGCGCATAATTGGCCGGGATGAAGTTGTCGCTGCGGTCCACCTCGCCCCAGTTGAACCGCAGGGGCACGAAAGCCACGGCGAAAATGGCTGCGGCCGCCACGCCGAAAGCGGCTCGCCTGACCGCCATGAACCGTCCGGCCGCCAGCAGAAGCCTGCGTACGCCCTCGATCGCCCAGGCCAGGCCCAGCCCCGACCAGAAGCCGTAAAAAGCGAAGCTGACGATGAAGAAATAATCTCTTTCGCGCACCTCGCGCAGAAACTCGCCCTCGGGCGCGCCCGGGTGCAGCTCCAGGTCCGGGAACTGCGTGTGGCCGATCCTGAAGTTCATGTATGCGTTGAGGATCGGTCCGGTGAACAGGAAAACCGTCAGCCAGAAATAAAAGCTCCTGCGGTCGCTCTGAAGGTGCCTCCAGGCCCCCGCCAACCCGACCAGGACGAAAACGAACGTGGGCCACCGGCCGCCGAACTGCCAGCCGAAATACTGGTTGTAGAAGGGAAGGTTGTACTTGAAAAAGTACCGGATGTTTTCGAACAGGTCGGCGCTGGTTAAGATTTCTTTTTTTCCGGTCAGCAGGGTCCAGACCTGGCGCGGCAGGAAACCGTAGGCGCTTCCGTACTGCTCGCGGCCGATCACCGCCCAGAGGGCCCGCAGGGAGTCCGGATTGCCCTCGTTGACCGGCGGGTTGAATCCGGCGCGGATCAATAGGTAGGCGTGGATACTGAATCCCAGCAGGAACAGCCCGGCCGCCAGACCGAAAAATGAGAGCGAGCGTTCCCGCCAGGCCCACCAGCCGCAGCCGGCCGCAATCGCCAGGCCGATGAGCATCGCGGGGGAGCTTTCCAGATAGCCGCCGATCCCGAAAAGGATTCCCAGGGTGGCGCTGAGTTGCCGGGCCAGGGAAGCGAATCCCCGGCTGCCCGCCCCGGCCTCGGTAAGACGTTCCGCCACCGCCGCCAGGTCTACACCCTTGAGCAGGATCAGGTAAGCGGCCAGGAATAGCCCGATGACCGAAAGCCAGTAGGCCAGGTGCCGGCGGTCGTGCAGCAGCGTATAGACAATCACCGCCGGGGAGACCAGCACCACCAGCAGGTGGTTGGCGATCGAAAGGCTCACCAGGTAGATCACCAGCAGCACCGTTCTCTGCACCCGCCGGTGATCTTCCACCGACCCCATGTAGTGCATCAGCCAGGCCACCAGAATAAATGTGGCGGTACCCACCGCGTAAACTTCGTATTCGGTCGTGTTCGACCACACGGTCTGCAGGAAGGCGGGTATGACTGCGGCGGCGAAGGCGCCTGCGTGCACAGCTACCCGGCTGCCGAACGATTCCAGTTCTTCCTGCCAGGTGCTGAGGACCTTGACCGCGATCAGATATAGAAAAGCCGCGGCGGCCGCCCCGAACAATACGGAGAGGAAATTGAGCCGCCAGGGTATGGAGAGGGGCAGCGGCAGCGAGGATATTACCCGGCCCAGGATAACGAACAGGGGAGTGCCCGGCGCGTGCGGAATTCCGAGAGTGTAAGCCGCGGCAAGGAATTCACCGGCGTCCCAGAAAGTCAGCGAGGGCGCCATGGTGCCGAGATAGCAGACCAGCGCGAAAATAAAGGTGACGGCTGCGCCTGCCCAATGTTCTTTTCTGTACATATCGAAAGTGATTCGCGTCCAATCGTTCGCCTGAACGTATCTTTTGCCGGGCGGTTGCCGTTTAGATGGGCGGATTACCGATAATTTAGATGCCGTCCGCGCGGCAGGCAAGATACTTGCTGTGACGGCCGGCGGATATCGGAAAAATGTGAAACAAATTAGTCGGCCCGGTTGTATTTAAATTGACATTTTGATAAAACTGTTGCAACCGCTGAAGCTGTTTCCTAATTTTGCGGCTATCCGACAAAGAATGAGTTCCCGGCGCTTTCTCCCTGCCTATCTGAAGCCGGGGCCTGAATAATATTTACATCGACTTTCCCTGCGCTTTTGGTCCCAGTGGATTTTCGGCTGAATGGCCTTTTACCGCCGAACGCGTTGGCGGGCGCCGTTTTGTCAGCCTGGAGGCTAAACTACAAATGAAATGGATTATCACCTGTTCCGCCCTCTGCCTGATCCTTGCCTGCGAACATGCGGGGGACTCTTTCCAGGTCAGTGTGGTCAGTCCGCTGGAAGGCGCCTCGAACATCACCATGGTGCAGATCCCGGCCGGCTACTTCCTCATGGGAAGCGATTTTCACCCTCTGTTCGTCGTCATCCAGTCACCGGGCATCCCGCCCGATACTTCGTTCAACTACGAGCGTCCGGTGCACGCGGTCACTGTCTCCGCTTTCAAGATCAGTACCACCGAAATCACTCAGGAGCAGTACCAGGCCGTGATGGGGTCGAATCCCGCGAAGTTCAGCGGCATCCTGGACCTGCCGGTGGAGAACGTGAACTGGACCGATGCAGTCAGGTTCTGCAACCGCTTGAGCGAACGCGCGGGCCTGGCGCCTTGCTACGATCTCCAGACCTACCTCTGCGACTTCGGCAAGAACGGCTTCCGGCTGCCCACTGAGGCGGAATGGGAGTATGCCTGCCGCGCCGGTACCGGTTCCGAATATAACGTGGGGGGCGACCAGGCGAGCCTTTCGCGCGCCGCCTGGTACTCCTCGAACAGCGAGCTCAGGACCCAGCAGGTCGCCACCAAGGCGCCCAATAATGCCGGCCTCTTCGACATGCACGGCAACCTCTGGGAATGGACTAACGACAATTACGCTTTCTACGCCTGCGGCAGCCAGTCGAACCCGACCGGACCGGCCCGCGGAATATATCGGATAGCCCGCGGCGGAAGCTGGGCCAGTGCAGCCGATGAGTGCCGGTCGGCGTACCGCCGCCCGTACCAGCAGTCATTCACCGCCAGCATCGTCGGTTTCCGGGTAGTGCGCAAATGAATTCTCGAAGCTGTATCCGGGCAGCCGGAAGAATGGCGAGAGTGTTACTGGTCGCCATTCTTCCCTGGGCTTGCGATCATTCGAGCAATCCCTATGTCGTGGACGTCATATCCTACCTGGGCAGCGGAGAGGACATAAACCTGGTCCACATGCCCGCCGGAACTTTTCTGATGGGCAGCGATCTTTTTCCGATAGCCAGGGTTGACACGGTTCCGATGGGAGTGAACATGTATGAAATCGACACCACCTACAATTTCGAGCGGCCGGTGCATCCGGTTTCGTTATCTTCTTTCGTAATCAGCGCAACCGAAATCACCCAGGAACAGTACCAGGCGGTAATGGGAACTAATCCGTCGCACTTCAGCGGAACCGAAAATCTGCCCGTGGAAAATGTAACCTGGTTCGAGGCGGCGGCCTTCTGCAACCGGCTCAGCGAGCTGGCCGGCCTTGCGCCGTGTTACGATAAAGACACCTGGCAGTGCGATTTCGAGAAAAACGGGTTCAGGCTGCCGACCGAAGCCGAATGGGAGTATGCCTGCCGCGCCGGAATCAGTCTGGAATATTATTCCGGCGGTACGGAGAGAGACCTGGACCGGGCCGGCTGGTACCTGAATAACAGCCTGAACACGACTCATGAAGTCGGCAGGAAAGTGCCCAACGCCGCCGGCCTGTACGACATGCTCGGCAACGTCGCCGAATGGACCTACGACGTGTACGGCTTTTACCAGTGCGGTACCCAGGTAGACCCGTCCGTCCCGGGAAGCCAGCTTTACCGGTCCATTCGCGGGGGGAGCTGGGCCAGCCGGGCCTCTTCCTGCCGAAGCGCATACCGGACGCTTTACGATTCGCGGCATGCCTCCAGCACTATCGGCTTCCGCATCGTGCGAAGATGAGGATTAACGGTCGAATTTCGTTCAGGAGTCAGCTTCAGGAGGTCTATTTATGATAAGAATTTCATCGGGCAGCCGGGAGTTCGGTAAAGGCCTCAGGCTGCCGGTGACATTGTCGCTTCTGCTGGTGTGCCTGGCCGCCTCAGCCCTGCCGGCGCAGACAGAGCCGGTGAGCGGCCGGAGCAGCCGGCAGAACATTTCAGGTCATGTCCGCGATGCAGAAAGCGGGGAAGCCCTGCCCTATGCGAACGTGATCGTGGTCGGCACCAATTTCGGCGCGGCCACCAATCAGAACGGCTACTTCGTCATCGTCTACGCCCCGGCCGACACCTGTACCCTGCGCGTGCTCTACGTGGGCTACGCCGCGCGGGAGATCAGGTACGACAACCGCCGGCCGAGCCGGGAGCCGCTGGAGATCAGGATCAGCCGCCAGACGATCGAGCTGGAGGGGATCCAGGTGGAGACCGAGGCTCCGCCGATGCTCGAAGTCTCCGACGAACCCGGCCAGGTCGCTCTCTCACCGGCCGAAATCTCCATCCTGCCTAACATGGGCGAAGTGGACGTTTTCCGCTCCTTCCAGCTCCTGCCCGGGATCAGCGGCGTGAGCGACGGTTCCGCCGGGATGTACGTCCGCGGCGGCACCCCGGACCAGAACCTGATCCTCTACGATGGCATGACCATCTACCACGTCGACCACTTCTTCGGCCTGTTCAGCGCCTTCAACGCCGATGCCGTCAAGGACATCCGGGTCTACAAGGGCGGCTTCCCGGCCGAATTCGGCGGCAGGACCTCCAGCGTGGTCAACCTTACCGGCAAGACCGGCGATGCGAACAACCTGCGCTACGGCGCCGGAATCAACCTGCTCAGCGGCTCCGGCGTCGTGGAAGTGCCGCTTTCCAAGGTCGGCTCATTCCTGTTTTCCGCCCGGCGCAGCTATACGGACGTGGTCCAGAGCGGACTTTACAATAAACTTTTCGATTTTGTCTCCGGCGAAAACGCGATCTCCGCCGCCAACCCGAACATCTTTACAGGCACCGAGAAGCCGAACTTCTATTTTTACGATACCAACGCCAAGCTCACGCTCACTCCCGGCGCACTCGACATCTTTACCCTCAGCCTCTACAGCGGCCGGGACAACCTGGCCCAGCACCAGAGCTTGAGCGGGGAGGAGTTCAACTACCGGGGCGAGGAAGTCCTGCTGGAAGACTCTGCCGCCCGGCTGGTGACCGACAAGAGTACCCGCTGGGGCAACCAGGGCGCCAGCGCCAAGTGGTCGCGAAAGCTCCACGACCGCTTCTACAGCAACCTGCTGGTCAGCTATTCCAGGTATTTCAGCAAGTACGAGCTGGACCGGGATTTCAGCTCATCCTCCGCCTCGGACAGCCTCACCTACTTCCGCACCACCAACTCGGGCGCTCTGGAGGACAACGAGCTGACCGAGATCGCGGTGCACCTGGACAATGAAATTCATCTGTCAAATTCGCACGACCTGAAGATCGGGCTGGGCTATTCGGATTTCGACCTGCACTACTATTCCACTTACAACGACACCCTCCCGGTCATCTGGAGCAAGTCCGGCTCCGGACTTGGTTCGGTTTACTTCCAGGACCTTTGGAAGCTATTCCCGTGGCTGGAGATAACCGGAGGCTTGCGGGGCAGCTACTACAAGCTGAGCGGGGAATCGTACCTGGAGCCGAGGGTATCGGCTGTCTGGTCGCCCCTGGCCTGGTTTAAGGTGAAAGGCGCCTGGGGCCAGTACGACCAGTTCGTCAACCGGGTCACCAACGAGGACGTGCTGGAGGGCAGCCGCGACTTCTGGTTCCTGGCCGACAGCCTGATCCGGCCGGGTTATGCCGAACACTGGATCGCCGGGGCCAGTCTCGAGAACGATGAGTACCTGCTGGACCTGGAAGGCTATTACAAAAACCTAGAGGGAGTGGTTGAGTACTCCCGGCGGGCCAGCTACAACCGCGACATTTTCGACCGCACCACAGCCGGCGAGATCGCGCCCGGCACCGGTTTCTTCACCGGCACCGGCTTTGCCACCGGCCTGGATGTCCTGGCCCAGAAAAAGCGGGGCCGGCTTACCGGCTGGATCGGCTACAGCCTGGGCCGGGTGCGCTACGAGATTCCGGGTATCAATAACGGCTTCAAGTATCCGGCCTCCCACGACCGCACCCATGAGGTGAACCTGGTGGGCAAGCTCTCCCTGAAGCAGTGGGATATTTCGCTCACCTGGGTCTATGCCAGCGGGAAGGCTTACACCGCGCCGGAAAGCCAGTACTATCTGAACCTGCTGGACGGCAGCCGCAAGAGCTACATCCACGTCTCCGGCAAGAACTCCCTGAGGCTGCCGGCGTACCAGCGGATGGACTTCAGCATCTCGCGCAGCTTCGAAACCGCCAACACCCGCTACGTGGTGGGGCTTTCAATATTCAACCTTTACAACCACAAGAACTTCTGGTATCGGCAATACAATCTGGACACCGTGCCGGTGGCGCTCACCGACGTTCAGATGCTGAGTTTTACCCCGACCGTGTATTTTAAAATCTACTCCAGATAATTCGAGGGAGTTATGGCAGGAAGGCTGAAAATATTGATACTTGCCGTGGGCTCTGTGGCGGCAGCCTGCGCCACCGGTGACAATCCGACCGTGGGGAGCAGCGAGTTGGTGGTGATCCAGGGCTACCTTCAGGCCGGCACCCCGATCCGGGATATAATGGTCTCCTCCACCCTGAATCTCGGCAGCCGCGATTCGCTCAGCCCGCCGATCGACAATGCCCGGGTGCAGATCATCCGCAACGATGTCTGCTACGTGCTCGAAAAGATGATAGGCAAAAGAGGGTCGTACGGGATGCCGAAGAATCCCTACGAGGGAGAAGACGAGGGGCCGGGGCTGAGAGCGGACGAAGGCGATAGACTCAGGCTCGAAGTTCTCTACTTCGACAAGATCGCCTCGGCCAGCACCGTGGTCCCGCCCGTCCCGGGCAACCTCAGCGCCGCCTCCAACACCATCTTCGTCCCGGCCGATACCACCGGGACAGTGATCAGCGAAAAGGGCTCGATCACCCTCGCCTGGACCGGCGAC